>DYRX01000448.1 GCA_020718525.1 Victivallis vadensis | reverse complement strand
TCCCATACAGAATATCGTATGCAGCTCTATGGTCTGTTTTCATTTTCTCCATGCCAACGTCCCCAGTGACCTATCCCTGCTTGCTTTCGGCATTCCTCCTGCCCGCGAAGCGGAATCAGCAGGAGGTATGCCGAAAGTCCCGCAGGGACAGGGATTAGGTCGACTGGCCTGTTGGGCCTATATTTTTTTCTGGAAGGGTGAATGCGCAGGGACTGGAATCGACTTGTCTGTTTTCCATCTGGAAATCGTAACCTGATCCGTATTTAGGTAAGCTGTTCCATGTCGTAGTTTGGCATTTCCCCTTGGTGTGGTTGTATATGTTTCCGTTCGTTGACTTCCCGTATCTTCGTTTACATTGCTACCCACGTATTTCCAGTCAGCGTTCGCTTTGCCATGTCCAATGAGATCGGCAAACATGATATGAATAAACTCAATATCTCCATTTGCCTCGTCCAGTCGAAAGCAGGCAACTACGTGCCAACCAGAATGACCGTTATGGCTTTCGCCACCCTTACCCGGCTTAATTGTCGATTTCACTTCCAGCCCGACTTTGCGTCCGCCTGACGCAGCGTGTATCAAATCGGGGTATCTTTGGTCGTGATTGTGTTTGTAGGGCGTAAAACGAGAAAATGAGTCACACAAAATATTGGAAACAATGCCACTAAAGTTGTTACGCTGAATGTAGGCTGAAAGCGGACGAGCGGTAACCTGTATCAAAGTCGCATTGATCATGCGAATTACGCCTTGCGTCTCGTTGAGGGCTTTCTCAAGGTGCTGAATTGTCAATCCAGCCGGAAGGGGGGCTCTCTTCACAAAAAAACGAGAATGGACCCTTGGTGGGGGGGATGGCTCGGGATTGAATGCGTGCGCAACGAGAGGTGCCACGGATGTCCCAAGGGAACGCGCCAAGGACTCAAGAATTCCGATGCTGAAGTTCTCCTTTCCGTTCTCAAGGGCAGAAAGGTATTGATATGTGATGCCTGCATCCTCAGCCAATTTCTCTTGGGAGAGCTTCAGTGATTCCCGTATTTGTCGAATGGCTTTTCCAAGGCTTGTTTTTGCATCCATAAAACGCTTGACAGTAGCAGCCATTGGCTGCACTGTCTTTCAACTATAGTAGAAAATGAGCAAGTTCAGAACAATTCTTGGAGATTGCTTTGAGGAGGTGGCGAAGCTGCCAGACAACTCAATTGATGCCGTATGCACGGACCCACCATACGGAATTGTTGAGTTCAGCGAAAGTGAGGTCGCAAAACTCAGGTCGGGCAAGGGCGGGATTTGGCGCCTGCCGCCAAAATTCGATGGGAAAGAGCGCCGTCCGCTCCCTCGCTTCTCGATTCTGAGCAACGAACAAAAAAGCGACATAGAGAAATTCTTTGCTCGCCTTGCGAGCGCGATTGAACCGAAGCTGAAACCCGGCGGACATATGCTGATTGCCGGAAATCCAGTTCTCCAGGCAAATGTCCAAGCGGGTGTTGTCGCGTCTGGTTGGGAAAATAGAGCAACAATCTTGCGACTTTATCATGGGTTCCGTGGAGGGGACAGGCCGAAGAACGCAGAATTAGAATTTCCAGAGGTTTGCGTAACGCCTCGCGGGAATTATGAGCCTTGGATGCTTTTTAGAAAACCTATTTCAGAAAAGACGGTGGCTGCAAATCTTAGACGATGGGGGACCGGGGGATTGCGTATGCTGTTCGGCGGAAGACCCCTTCCCGACGTAGTTCCAAGCTTTAAGACACCCGCACGTGAAAAGGAAATCGCTGATCATCCCTCGCTCAAGCCGCAACATCTGTTAAGAATTCTTGTTCGCACATTATTGCCCACCGGCTCAGGTGTAGTGTTAGATCCATTTATGGGTTCTGGATCAACTCTGGCTGCCTGCCTTGCTGTAGGCTATGAATCAATTGGGATTGAGCGCGACTCGGAATATTTTGCGGTGGCCGAGTCCTCGATTCCGAAGCTCGCATCCCTATACCCTCAATTTGTCGGCGATACTCTTGAGAGCGATGATTTGAACGGATCGGCTACAGAGCTTCACGCGCAGCTTCGTCTTCTCGAAACGCCAGCGAAATACAGTCGGCGATAATCTTCTGCCGAACGTCAAGAAGTGTATCTGCTGTGGCGGCGGGGTTTTGGCGTGGAA
>DYRX01000137.1 GCA_020718525.1 Victivallis vadensis | reverse complement strand
TCCAAATCATAGAAACGTTAATTTAAAGTGACAAATTTAAATCAGGACTTGACAGGACACGGATGAACACTGATTTTCCGAGTAAGTCGAAAAAGTTGCCTGCGATCTACGGGGACAAAAAACTTTTCGTCTTTGTGTCTTTGTGTCTTCGTGCGAGAACAAGTTCTTATCTTTTTACTTCGCGGCCTGGCGGCTTGGCGTGAAAAAATGTTTACAGTTTAACTGTTTCCGGTCAGAGACATTTACCACAGATTGACACTGATAAACACTGATTTTCCGAGTAAGTCGAAAAAGTTGCCTGCGATCTACGGGTACAAAAAACTTTTCGTCTTTGTGTCTTTGTGCCTTTGTGCGAGGACAAGTTCTTATCTTTTAACTTCGCGACTTGGCGGCTTGGCGTGAAAAAATGTTTACGGTTTACGGTTTAACTGTTTACGGTCAGAGACATTAACCACAGATGGACACGGATGAACACTGATTTTTTTTGAGCGAGGCTCTCCGCAATCATCCATGTCTTCAATGTCCTCCCTGTCCTCGAAGTCCTCTGCGATAAAAAACGCAATAGCTTTCCCCGGAAGTGCAAAATGCGAATTGCAAAATTAAAATTGAAGAAATAAAGACAGCCTGAAGGCTGAACACCAACGCAGAAAAATTGACAGGCGGATTTTTTCTGATGGAACGCCGACATCCTGTCGGCTCACTTACAGATGCCGAGCTGGAGCTCAGCGTTCCCAGGGGAATCCTTGTGCGAGAACAAGTTCTTATCTTTTTACTTCGCGGCCTGGCGGCTTGGCGTGAAAAAATGTTTACAGTTTAACTGTTTCCGGTCAGAGACATTTACCACAGATTGACACTGATAAACACTGATTTTCCGAGTAAGTCGAAAAAGTTGCCTGCGATCTACGGGTACAAAAAACTTTTCGTCTTTGTGCCTTTGTGCGAGAACAAGTTCTTGTCTTTTAACTTCGCGGCTTAGCGTGAGAAAACGTTTCCGGTTTAAAGCCAGATCAAAAATCGGCGTCGGGGTCGGTATCGGAATCGGGATCGAGGTGCAGCAGGGACAAGACCGAGAAGCTTTCCGACTCGCTCAAGAACGAGGACGGACAGCACAGGCTCCGGACAGGAGTTGACGAAAGCGCCGAGGGGAGGCTCTTCCTCGCGTTCATATCGCTCATACTCAGGGCCTCCCTCGAAAAAAGGATGCGGGATGCGGGACTGCTCAGGAAAATGACGACAGCCGAGTTCCTTGCACAGATGCGGAAAATAAAGGAGGTCTTCACAAAGTCGGAAAAGCGATTTCTCCTGGAAATTTCCAGGAAAAACAGGGAGCTACTTGGCCTGGCAAGGATCTCCATCCCATCATAGATACCAACATTTTTGTAGTTCAGGTACGTATTCAGCAAACTACGTTCGTTTACTGAATCCGTACTAAAATAAAATGCGAAATCACTTTTCATATGATTAATTTTATCGAATAATTTGGTTCCACTGGAAATAGCGGAGTTTCTTTAGTCTATTAATTCTTGAAGTCAAATGAATAGACTTCAATTTCCTATTGCGACTTGACAAGCAGAGAACATGTGACGGATGGAATTTTCTTGTCACATGGCTGTCCGCCGCCCACGGAAATGCGGTATTTCCCTTCGGGCACGAAAGGATTTCCATCATCGTCATAGGCGAGCATCTGCTCGGCACCGAGCTTGAATTCGACACGCTTATTTTCGCCGGGCTTCAGAGAGATCCTTTTGAAAGCTTCGAGATGCTGTTTTGGGACAGGGACTTTTGCATCAAGACAGCTCACATAGAGCTGGACGACTTCCTCCCCCTGGATTTTCCCGGCGTTCTGAACCTGCGCCGAAACGATGACGTTTTCGCCCGGGCAGATTTTTGTTTTTGCGAGTTTGATTTCGGAATATTTGAAGCTTGTGTAGCTCAGTCCAAAGCCGAAACGGTAAAGAGGCTCTTCCTGCATGAATCTGTAGGTTCTCCCGCTCATGGAGTAGTCGCTGAAATCGGGCAGTTGCGAATATGACTTGACAAAAGTGATGGGAAGCCGGCCGGCAGGATTGTAGTCTCCGAAAATGACGTCCGCGACCGCGTTTCCGCCCTCTTCGCCGGGATACCAGGCAATGAGAATCGCATCTGCATTTTTCTCGGCCCAGGAGAGATCCACCGGACTTCCGGCATTCACAAGGACAATCAGGGGGCGTCCTGTCTGTCCGAGGATTTCGAGGAGTTTTTCCTGCTGTCCCGGCAGTCCGTATGAAGATCTGTCGCCGTCGCCCTCGATGCATCCTTCTTCGCCCTCAAGTTCGGCGGTGTATCCCAGCACGGCGATTATCGCGTCCATGTCCTTTATTGGGACGACTTCGATGTTGCCGTCGGGCTTCATTCTGCATGGTTTCTCACCCTTGAGTTCGCATCCCGGGTGGTATGCGACCTGAGTGCCAGGAGAGACCTTTCCCAGTATTCCCTCGAGCGTCGTGGTAACTTTCGGAGAAAATCCGTTGTAGTTGCCTAGCATCGCCATTGGATTCATTGCGTTTGGACCTATGACCGCAAGATTCTTGACGCTATTTCTGTCCAGTGGCAAAATCCCGTTGTTTTTGAGCAGGACAATTGATTCCTGTGCCATTCTGCGCGCAAGACTGCGATGCTTTTGGCTGTTCACTACCGACGGGGAAATTTTCGAGTGCGGGACTTTATCCTGAGGATCGAAGATGCCAAGCTTGAATCTCGATTTGAAGATTCTGATCAGAGCACGGTCAATGTCGCCTTCACAGACAAGCCCTCGCTCGTATGCGCCAAGGATTGACTGGTATAGACTGCCGCATTCGATGTCGCATCCATTTTTCAGCGCCATTGCGCAGGTCTCCTCAGGGCCGGGCGTCACCTTGTGCGTGCTGTGGAAATCGTTTAGAGCCCAGCAGTCGGAAACCACGTGTCCGTCGAAACCCCACTCTTCGCGTAGTATCTTCTGCAGAAGTGTTTTGCTGGCACAGCATGGCTCTCCGTTTGTCCTGTTGTAGGCTCCCATCACGGCTTCAACTTTCGCGTCTTTCACAAGTTTTTTGAAGGCGCGCAGATAGGTTTCGCGCAGATCGCGCATTCCGACTTTCGCGTCGAAGACGTGCCGGAGGCTTTCCGGTCCGCTGTGCACAGCATAATGCTTGGCAGTCGCGATCAGCTTGAGATATTTCCTGTCGTTTCCCTGAAGACCTTTGACGAATGCCGCGCCCATCATTTCCGTAAGATGCGGATCTTCGCCATAGGTCTCCTGACCTCTTCCCCAGCGCGGATCACGGAAAATGTTTATGTTCGGAGACCAGAAGCTGAGCCCGAAATATATGCCCCTGTTGCCTCTTGCGACAGCCTCGTGGTGCTTCGCCCTAGCCTCATCTGAAATTGCGCTCGCCACCTTGAACATGAGCGCATCGTCGAAGCTTGCCGCCATGCCTATCGCCTGGGGGAAGACGGTCGCCCGCCCAGCCCTGGCGACACCGTGCAGACACTCGTTCCACCAGTTGTGCGCGGGAATCTTAAGCCTCGGAATCGGAGGGGACGCATTAAGCATCTGGGAAATTTTTTCTCTGACCGTCATGTTCGAAACAAGAACGCGGGCACGTTCCTCGAAGGAAAGTCTTGTGTCTAGATAGCGGTCATCAATCTTTTTTGTCATGGAAAACCTCTCTCTCTTTTTATTGTTTTCAGGCGATTCTGCGCAGAGTTCCTTTGTCTGCATTTCTGCTGTAAAAGCAAGCCAGAGATTAAAGCTATTCTTTATCAAGTTCTTATGCGGAGCGGGTTTTCTATTTGCAGAGCCTGCGGAGAATGTCCTCTGCGAATTTCTTGAGCCATGTGTCAACCGCGTCCGGATCTCCGAACTCATCGAAAATAGCTTCAATTTTTGATTCAAAGCTGTCTTTTGCCTTGTCAAGCGCCTGCACAAGAAGTTTTTTCCGTTCTTTCGCGGGTATTTCCAAGGGTTCGGGCTTTTTCTTGGCGGGCTTGACTGTTTCCAAGGCTTCTTTTGCGCTCTCGAAGTCGGCGGAATCTCTTTTTTTGGTCACCTTCTCTACAAAGACCTTTGCGTCTTCATCGCTTAGGGAAGTTGCGCGTGAAAGCTTGTCCGCATGGGCTTCATGGGAGATGATCCTGCGGAAATCGTCGTCGCTCATTCCAGCTTCGGAGAGCTTGCTGTGCAGTTTCGCCGCCTGCATGAGGCGCTTCGCGCGGCTGATATATCCCCAGGCTTTTTCGATGTAGTCCTCCCAGGTCTGGTACGGCTTTCCGCTGTGCTCCTCGCGCCAGAGCTCGTTCGCCTTGATATTGATAAGAGCTTCGCCAACCATCCAGAAATCGGCTTCATGATTGCGAATCACGCTTTCCCATTCCTGGAAGCTTCTTTGCCGGGCTTCTGCGTCTGTAGTCAGCTCATTGTCGTTCATGGTATTCTCCATAAAATTTTGAATATGCCTGTTCGGCCTGGGAACTGCCGCTTCGGCGTGCAAAATGCAGGGTCATTCCCCCGCATCGTTCTCAGACTGCTGAATTTTACGCTTGATTTCATCGAGAAAAGACCGGGAATTCAAATCTTTTTTGTTGACGTAGCTGATTCCCGCCTTCCACTTGACGAAAAGCGTGTTGTAGTCCAGCAACGTTCTGTTTATTTCCACAGCCTGATCAAGACTGAGGGACAATTTGTTTTCCCTCATGTATTTTGCATATTCATCGAGACACTTGAGGGCGAGCTGTATTTCCCCTTCGAGCTTGCTGTTCTTAGATTTTATTGAAGTCATGCCGCCGCGCAGGGAATCCAGCCTTTCTATGTTGTCCTCCATAAGCGCCTCCTTTTCCCATGCCTTTTCGGAGCGGAGCTTGGCAGGAAGCCAAATTGAAAAGAGGACTTCGCCGCAAATGATTAGCACCAGGAGAATCACGGCGAGGACGGTGATGTAGTCCTTTTTCCGCGCGGTCAGTCTGCCGAAACTGCTGAGACCTATTTTCGACATATTTTATCTTTAAGCGGCTGGACAAATGGAATGATCTCCGGTCCTGGAGAAGCCGGTTTTCCGGATGCCGCGCCTTTTTTGAGCTTTCCAAAGATGCTTCCAAATTTTCTGTTGTTCAAGGCTTCTATGAAAGCCCTGACTTTGGTGAAAGTACTGCAAGGATCTATCGTGGGATCAATGCAGTCTCCGTCTATGACCAGAAGAGGAATCTTGGACTCGTTGAGCTCCTCTTTGAGATGCTTGACAAAACAGCTGTCCGCCATGGAGCACCTGCCGAAGCCATGGTTGTAGAGGACACAGCCGTTGAATTTAGCGGGAATGGAATGGGCGCTTATCTGCTTGACCCTGAGCTGTGGATCGAGAAATCCCACTGTGAGCATTTTTTTCGCGAGCGATCTGTAGGGATCATCCGTGTCGAGCGGTTCCCATCCAATGAAGTTGACTTCTTCGAACACGATCGGCGCTTCGCAGGAAGTTTCAATGAAATCGAGCAGTTTCGTGTTGTAGAAGGGAGGAAGATGAAGCCAGAGAAGCCTGTGCGTGTCGTCTATTCCAATTTTTTTCTCGATTTCCTCCTTGCGCTGAAGAAGCTCGGAGTAGAACTGATCCATCATCGCTGTCAGATCCTTCTTTCCCCATGACTGGGAAAAGATGAAAGAAAAATAGACAGCGTCGGCACCCCTGATGAGCGGAGGGCTCGTCATGCGGAGCTCCGCACATTTGAGGGCGACATTTCTGGCGCTGTTCGAATTCTCGCAGGAATCCTTCAGCCTCCCGAGGTCCATCTTCAGACCAAGCTGTTTTTCGATGCCCTTCACCGTCTGGGCAAGCCCCTCGGCTATGCTTTCGACGGCGCGCTCGTCAATATTGATCGGCGTATGGAGCGAATGGAATTTATCCTTGATGCCGTAGGAACGCACCAAGTCCTGGAAAATTCTCTCTCCCTGCTGGCATGGCTCATTGGTCGAGACTGCGTAGTCCGGCTTTGGCAGGGGCATCCCCTGCAAGACTCTGAGAAACGAGCAGGTTTCAGCGGAAAAGCCCCTGTAGGCGGCATTGTCGAAGTATGTTTTTATCTTTTTCTGGTTTCTTGCAAAAAGCGCCGCATACGTCTCGAGCGTCAGCATGCGCACTCCGAGCGCGTTGAGAATTTCCGGCGGATAAAATAGGTTTCTCCACACCAGAGGCTCTTTGCCGCTCGAAAGGAATTCCTTCTTCGTAAGATTCGCCCTCATCGCGATAGAACGCGGCTTGGGAAGCTCCGGCTCAAAGACATTCACGATGTCCGCCTTCTGCATTCCTGCGTTCTCTTTAGCAATCCAGGCGGCGCCAAGAGCTCCCATGACGTTGTGGAATTCTGGTATCACAATGTTGCCGCCGGTAATCTGCTTCAGATAGTACGCAACAGCGCGGTTGAACGCCACGCCTCCCTGGAAAAGTATGTCGCCTTTGTAGTTGAGGAAAATCTCGCCGACGCTCGACATGATCGTCCTCGCCTGCGCCCTGCATGCACCAGCAATGATGTCCCCAAGCGGATAGCGGTTCTTGAACTTGTTGATGGAAGTCGCGCTCAGCACCGCGCAGACCGACGAGAACTCGAGATCCGAATCGTAGTTGACTTTGTCCGCCATCTGATCCACAGGAATGTTCAGCTTCGCCGCAACGCTGTCAAGAAAGGCACCAGTTCCGGCGGCGCAGATTCCGCTCATCTTGGACGTCCATAAGTCCATGTGCCTGCTGTAGAGCATCGCCTTGCTGTCCTGCCCTCCGACATCAAGTATCGCCTCGCAGTCGGGATAATAGTGAGTAGCTCCGGCTATGTGCGCGGAAACCTCGCTTATATGGAAATCGTAGTCAATGATCTTCCTGGTCTCGTCTATGATCTGACTGCCGGTCACCGCTGTGCAGATGATCTCGCGCCGATCTATCCCCGCGCTTCCAAGAAACTCGTCTATCACCTTCTTGATTGAGCCGAGATTGCATGCGCCACACTCCTGACAGCGCCCTGTGCAGGAAAGCTTCTCGTTCAAATTGGTAGGCTTTGTGCGCTGATAAAGGGAGTGCCTGACCTTCCCCTTGTCGCTCAGTATGACAGCCTTCAGCGTGGTCGAGCCGATGTCTATTCCCAAAAAATGCATTTTGTTAGAACCTCGTTTGCCGCTTGATTTTTGTCGCGAAGGGGGTAATATAGCCCCTAGTTTTCCTTTTTTCCAAACATTGAATGAAATTACCCGCAATATGATAAACGTCAGCAACAGAATGTCGAAGACTCTGGGCCTTCCGCCAGGAACGGTCGTCCATGTCGGGGATCAGAACCCGCAGAAGCCAAAAATCACCATAATTGACTTCGACGAAAGGGAATACGGCGAGCACGTTCTCGACGAAATCGAGGACAGCATCGCCTTTCTCTACAAAAAGACCTCCACCTGGATCAATATAGACGGAATCCATGACACTTCCATCATCGAGCGGGCAGGAATAACGTTCGGGCTCCACCCTCTAGTTCTAGAGGACATCGGTAACACGACCCAGCGGCCAAAATTCGAGGACTATGAAGACTATCTCTTCATCGTCGTCAAAATGCTCTACTGCTCGAAGGAGGACGAGGATCTCTGGTCGGAGCAGGTAAGCTTCATCCTCATGAAAAACTGCCTTATCACATTTCAGGAGACGGAGGGGGACGTCTTCGATTTGATCAGGGAGCGCCTCCGCACCGGGAAGGGCCGCGTCCGAAAGCTGGGGACTGACTATCTGGCATATTCGCTCATGGACGCCATCACGGACAACTATTTTGTCATACTGGAAAAACTGGGAGACCAGGTCGAGGAGCTCGAAGAGGCAATGCTTGGCTCCCTCAAGCAGAATGCGGCGGCGGAAATACACGATCTCAAACGGGACATCGTCTATCTCAGGAGAACCGTCTGGCCGCTCCGGGAGCTCATCAGCGCCATGATGAGATCCGAATCGAAGCTGATAAGCAAGCCGACAAAAATATATCTCCGCGACCTCTACGACCATACGGTGCAGGTCATAGACAACATTGAGGCCGAAAGAGACATCATCTGCGGAATGCTCGACATCTATCTTTCGACGTTGAGCCACAGGATGAACGAGATCGTGAAGGTTCTCACCATCATTTCAACCATCTTCATTCCGCTGACCTTCATTGCCGGAGTCTACGGTATGAATTTCGAAAATATGCCTGAGCTCAAATGGAAGTACGGCTATTTCGCGTGCCTGGGGCTGATGGGCGTCCTCGCGCTTGGCATGCTGTATCTGTTCAAAAGAAGAAAATGGTTCTGATCTGATGATAGTCTGGCTCTACCACAGAGTGCTTCCGCAGAAAAGCTCCGCCGCAGTCGAAGTCCGCGTTTTCGAAAGACAGCTCGCCTTCCTGAAGGATTCCGGATACACCATTCTGACGACCGCAGAGCTTCTCGACATCTTCGAGGGCAAAATCCAAATTCCCAAAAAATCTGTCATGCTCAGCTTCGACGACGGATGGGCTGACAATCTCTTCCATGCCGAACCGATTCTTGCGAAATTCGCATGCAAGGCAGTCCTCGCTCTCAACACCGGGCTTGCAAACGACAAGTCTTCCGGGATCAGATCATCTGAAGACATCCACTTCAAAGATTCGAAGACGGCACTCAAGGATGCAGTCTTCGGTTCGGATCGCTCGTCTTTTCTGAACTGGGACGAAATCAGGAAGCTCGGCTCAAACGGACGCTGGGAAATTGAAGCCCACGGAGACTCGCACCGGGCGTTTTTCTCGGATCTCAGGCATTTCCGCGGCTTTCATCCTGAGAAAACCCATTGGTCGCTGGAGTCCGCTCTCGGCGTCGCCCCCTTTGACGGCGCTCCAAGGGCGGAAATGACCAGCTCGCTTGCGGGACCAATCCAGCTCCCAGCCCCCGAGCTGATGGAAAAACTGCGAATTTCGCAAAACGACAAGGAGCGCCGCAAAATCTGCCGGGATTTCAGGACTCCTCTGATTTCAGTCGAAACTGGCTCGGAATTTGCGCTCAGGCTGAGAGCAGATCTGAACTCCTGCGCGGATAAAATCGAGAGAGAGACCGGAAAGCGACCAAAAGCTCTTTTCTGGCCATGGGGGCATTATTGCGAAGAAGGTGTCAGGATTGCGGCGGACTGCGGATTCAGACTGCTTTTCTCGACGGAACGATCCGCTGTAGAAAACATGAAGGATCCCCTCCACATTCCGAGAATTCCAGCTCCGGACAGCCTTGACGAATTCAAATCCAGGCTGAAAAGATATTCAAACCCTCTGCTTTCTCTCTGCCATGGCCTGATTGGAAAATTCCGCAAGCTATAGTTTTTCAAGGAAAATAAATTCACAATTTGAATTTATTAAAATGAAAAACTATAGCGCCTTTCTTCCGACATGCGAGAGCTTGTCGTCAGGTCTCTACTCTCAGAGAACCGAAGCTCTGTGATTTTTCAGTGGCACTTTTTTTGCTTTTTTTAGCCGCAACGCGGCTACGTGATATAGCCTGGGGTTTCCAAGCCCAGGACAGGGAAATGGAAGCCATTGCGTCCTGTAGGGACGGTGCAGGGAACCGTGTGCCTTCAGCACGCATGATCCTATTTTACGATGGATTCCTATGGTTGAAACCATAGGCTAGGTCCCTCCGCCACTCCGCGGCTAAAAAAGTGCCACTTTCATTTTCACATGTCAAATCGGATAAGGATTAAAAGAATGCAGGAATTCAGCGAACTGCCTTCTTAGTAGTCGCTATCTCTGTCGTAGTCGTAATCGAATTAAATTCGTTTTCCGATCTCGATCTCGATTACGATAGCGATTACGACAACGATAGCGAGTCATGGAACGCAGCCGCTTAAATTTAAGAGTGCCGAGACAGGATCTCAGCGTTCCATCTCTAAACCCTTCGCATTTTGCAATTTGCATTTAGCATTTAGCATTTTGCATTCCGTCTGATTTTCTTCCGTTCAATATTCATTATTGAAATTCAGAATTCAATATTTTATTTACGGATTCGAGAGCGGAGGCTCGATCACGGTTTTTGTGCCCTCTGGGAAAATGACCCCCGTCGTTGTTACGACGACTCCGTTCATGATATAGTCGAGAGCCTTTTTAGTCATTGCATTCTGCCAGAGGATGTCTGCTTTTCCGTCGCCGCTGAAGTCGAGAAGCTTTTTAATCTGCCAGTTGTTGTTGGCCAGGGTATAGATTAGCCCCCAGGATGACGCTGTGATTCCGTTCATTATGTAGCCGAGTCCTTGTCCGTTTGCGGAATTTTGAAAGAGCAGGTCAGCCTTTCCGTCGCCGTTGAGGTCGCCGGTTTGAATTGCGTTCCAGGTCATGTTTCCAGTCGAGTAGGTGTAGCCGGAAGAATCTACTGTGAGTCCGTTCATAAGATAGATGTCAACGCCATTCCGTAACTTTCTGAATTTGGCGGTTTGAATTTTTCCGTTTT
>DYRX01000447.1 GCA_020718525.1 Victivallis vadensis | reverse complement strand
ATAGCGATTACGACAACGATAGCGAGTCTTGGAACGTCCCGGCGCAGCCGGTTAAATTTCCCTTCATAATGCCAGAAAAATTTACAATGTATTTTCAGGGCTTGATTTCTCGTGTCAACGGCATTAGCTTCTGCGGAATTAAATAAAAGGAGCAGTGCAATGCTTTTCAAAACACGGATATTGAGCTCTTTGGAGAAAGTGTTTTTTGATAAAAACACAAGCAATCTAGATTTCAGCGGATTGACAGCCTTTGGCGGAGAAACCGTTTCTTTTCAGGTCGCATACTATGCAGAATTCCACGCAAAGAATGTCGCAGTCAATTTGCTGTCTGAAATTTCCGGCATCATCTCCATACGCAAAGTCGGATATGTCCCATGCGACTATCTTGGATCCTCATTCGACGACAATGTGATAACTCGGATGGGCGGTCTCTTCCCGGATCCTCTTATGCCTTTCGACGGGCATGTAAACGTTCTGCCCGGACAATGGCGCGCAATATGGGTGACAATTTGCATCCCCCCGGACTTTCCCCCGCGTTGCTATGATATAAAGATAAGCTTTTCCGGCTCCGGACGAGGAGAAGGCTCAAAGATTGACGAGTCCGTAATTTTCTCGCTTGAAGTCCTTCCTATGAACTTGCCAAAGCAATCGCTGATCCGCACTGAATGGTTTCATGCCGACTGCCTCGCCACCTATTACAAAGTTGAATCATGGAGCGAGGCGCACTGGTCTCTTATCAAGGAGTATATGCGAAATTCTGCATCCCACGGCATGAATATGATGCTTACCCCTCTATGGACGCCTCCCCTTGATACCGCTGTCGGCGGAGACCGTCCGACCACGCAACTGCTGGAAATAAGAAAGGACGGGGGAAAATATTGCTTTGACTTCTCGCGACTGGACCGATGGGTTGACATGGCGTTGAACGCTGGCATCGGGTATTTTGAAATGCCGCATTTCTTCACGCAATGGGGTGCTGAATTCACTCCTAAAATCATGGCGGACGAAGATGGATGTGAGAAAAGAATCTTCGGGTGGGACGTTCCAGCTCTGTCTCCAGAATATGCGAAGTTCATTTCCCAGCTCATGCCTCCTCTGCTCGATTATTTTTCATCCAAAAAACTCGACGGGAAGCTCTATTTCCATGTCTCTGACGAGCCTGACAGCTCCGCCATGGACGGCTACGCCAAGGCGGCGGCTCTCGTCAAAGGCCTGGTCAATGGCGCTCCAATCATTGACGCCCTGTCCAGCATCGAATTTTACAAGAAGGGCATCATCCAGAATCCTATTCCCGGACTGAATCACATCGAGCCATTCCTGAAGGCTGGAATTGAAAATTTATGGGTATATTACTGCTGTTCCCAGTGGGACAAAGTTCCAAACCGCTTTTTTCATTTTCCTTCGGCTAGGAACCGCATCATTGGCGCGCTCATGTTCAAATACAATATTTTTGGCTTTCTGCACTGGGGATACAATTTCTGGTACACCCAGTATTCTCTGGACAAAAATATCAATCCGTTTCTGACGACGGACGCAGGCCAGTCTTTTCCAGGCGGGGATTCTTTCATGGTATATCCCGGAGAAGGCGGACCTCTCGACTCGATCAGGCATGAAGTTTTCCGCGAAGCGCTTCAAGATTTGCGGGCGTTGCGCCTGCTGGAAAGCATCAAAGGCAGAGATTCTGCTCTTTCCATACTCGACAATCCATCTCTGAGCTTTGCAAACTATCCGTCCAGCCCGGAATGGATTCTCCGTCTCCGCAAGAAAATTGACGAGACAATAGCCGGAAAACGATTTAATATTGTTCGTTGACATGCAATGACTGAAATGCAACCACTCGATTCTAAGCATTCCGCAAGCCGAAACATCCATATTGTCTTCCACGACAGCAAGGGGCGCATGATTCTTCCATGGAAAATATCTGATTTCGCATTTATTAGATGTAAATATTCGCTTAACAACGTAGTTCCGTGAATATCATTTCCCCCTGACGGGTATGAAAGGCTCCTGTACCTCAAGTAGTGCGCCCTGCCAGGCGCACACGACTGCGCTCACCTGACAGAACCGCCCGGCGGTTCCTGGTCAGGTGAAGCGGTCTTAGTTAGACGTTGCTCGAAAAGTATTTTTTTGAGTGTCAAAAAAATACTTTTCA
>DYRX01000007.1:3127-31447 GCA_020718525.1 Victivallis vadensis | reverse complement strand
GTAATCGTAGTCGCTATCGCTATCAGCGGAGCGGTAATCGATAAATTTGTAAACCGAATTACGATAGCGATTACGACAACGATAGCGAGTCTTGGAACATCCCGGCGAAGCCGGTTAAGTTCTTATAAAAGTGTATTACGATTAGTATTTAAGGGACAGGACACTAATTCATCGGTATCTTGAGGGCGAGCGAGGCGATGTAGAGCATGAGGGGGACGCTGAGAGGGGCGAGCAGATGCGTGGAAAGGACTGTCATGGCGATGAAGGAATTTTCGCGTCCGTGCATTTCGCTGAGGATTATACTTGCGAGAGCGACAGGCATCACGGCTACCACTGCGATTATTTTGACCGTGTCTGCGGGGATTGGAATAAGCGCGAGGAGGATGAAGGCGAGAGACGGCACCAGGACGAGTCTGACGAAGCTGAGTATCCATACTCTTTTTTCGCGCAGGCCGCCGAAGTCAATTGTCGCTATTCTTGCGCCGCCGACGAGCATTGCGACTGGGACTGTCGCGCCTCCTATTGTTCCGATTGCGTTGAATGTGTATTTCAAAATTCTGTTTCCGGCGATGAATCCGATTCCGTCCGTGCCAGTGAGCTGGAATGCGAAGAGTATGAGCACTGCCAGATAGAGTATGCATAGCGGAACGCTGAAGAGGTGCAGAAGGTTTCTTGGAGAGACTTTTCTGCCCTGTATGATGAAGACTCCGAGCGTCCAGAGGGCGATTTCAGCGCCGAAGGATGAGAATATGAGTGCGGCGGCTCCCTTTTCGCCGAAGAGTGCATAGACAAGAGGAAGAGGCAGGAAGGAGTAGTTGTTCATAGTGCTCTGAAAAAGGAATCCGGTTCTGTCGTCGTCGTTTCTGAATGAAATGAAGTGGGCGGAGAGAAGTCCCACGCCGAAGCCGAGAAGCATGAGCGTGAAGCATGATGCCGGGAGAGTCCAGCTCGCAAGGAGTTCTCCGAAAGTGAAGCTTTCTATCAGCGAATGAAAAATCAGGCTGGGATAGAAGAACATGACGAGCACATTGGACATTTCGCTCACAGTCGTGCGGGAGAAGAGTCCTCTTCTAACGGCGATGTATCCGGGAAGCATCATTAGGAATATGCATGAGACATTTACAATCAGTTCGCTGAACATTATTTGTCCTTCCTGTTCTCAAAATTGTGGGAGGCATCCCTCCTTTTCAGAACGCTTGATTTTGCGGCATTGATGAAGTCTTTGAAAATTGCGGTCCGGTGGGTCTGCGGCATTCGTTCAGGATGCCATTGGACGCCAAGAAGATATGACTCGTAGCGGCCTTCGAAGGCTTCTGGAAATCCCTCCGGCGATCTTGCGCTCACCAGCAGATTCCGAGGCTGTCCAGGAGAATCTGCGTCGGCAATCTGGTGGTGGAAAGAGTTGACAGTCAAGGTTTTGCCGGGAAAGATGCGTCCGAGTATTTTGCTTTCCTCGCTTATTGCCACCTCATGGAAAACCTCGCAGTCGTCTGACGGACTATGGTTTGGTACGTGCTGAACGAGCCGGCCCCCCATTGCGATCCAGAGGAGCTGATGTCCGCCGCAAATGCCGAGAATCGGCTTCCCGCTCGCGATTGCGAATTTCGCAAGTTTGACGTCGAATTTGGAGCGTCTTGGCGGCAGAGGGCGTATCATGGGGTCGGGTTCCGCGCCGTAAAGTTCTGGCGGATAGTCTCTTCCGCCTATGAAGAGAAAGGCGTCCGCGGTTTCTGCGAATTTCGCAATGCAGGCGTCGTTGTCGAGGGGGGGAGCAAGGATTGGCAGAGCACCCGCTTCCGCGACGGAATCTGCGTAGGATGCGTTGAGCCGGATCTGCATCGAGGATGAATCCGGATCAACGTCTGTGTTTAGAAGGACTGCTGGAAGTTCAGAGCTCATTGCGGGAGGATTTTTTCCAGAGCGGTCCCCCTGGATCCTTTGAGATAGACAATGTCTCCGGGCTTAATACTGCTTCGGTAGTTCTGGGCTGAAACCGAGTCGGGGAATGAAGCGATTTTGTGGCTGGCTCCGAGGGTTTTCAGCGCTGAATTCATGATCTGGCCGACGACTGCCATTTTTGCGCCGGGGAGTTTTTCAAGGGCGAATGAGACTATCTTGGCGTGCTCCTCTACACAGCCTTTGCCAAGCTCGAGCATGTCTCCGAGAACGAGGTGGAGGTTTCCGTCCTTTTTTTCCTCCTCCATCGCGTCGGAGAGCCATTCAAGTCCTGCGCGCATGCTGTCAGGATTCGCATTGTATGCGTCATTGATCCAGGTGACGGAGCCCGACTCGACAAATTTAGAGCGCATTCCAGGCAGTTCGAGTCCCCCTGAAAGCGCCTGGACAGCCTTTTCGTATTCGAAGCCTGCGGTGCAGGCGGTCAGGACGGCGGCGGCGGCGTTCATCGCCTGATGTCTTCCTGGAAGTTTCCATTCGATCCGTGCTGGCGTCAGGTCGCCGGGTCTGAAAAGCTCGAATCTTGTTCCGCGCAGGTCTCCGGAGATGTATTTGACCCGGAGATCGCAGTTTCCGGGATATTGGAAGTCTCCGAATTTGCAGGTTCTGATGTTTTTGCACGCATCGAGGAGGATTGTGTTTCCTGGACATGAGGCTGGAATGACTGCGGCGCCCCAGTCGGGGATTCGTGAGAAAATTGCGGATTTTTCGCGGGCGACGCCGTCGGTGTCAATCAAATATTCGAGATGGGCGGAGCCTATTGACACGACGAGTCCGAAATCTGGCTCGGCAATGGCCGCGAGTTCCGATATTTCTCCGAAGTGGTTTGTCCCCATTTCGATCACAGCCCACTCGTGTTTTTCTTCGAGCCTCAGAAGGTTGTATGGAACCCCGACATGGTTGTTCGTGTTTCCATGCGTGACAAGGACGCGGTCTTCGCCGAGGACGGAACGCAGTATTGCTGCCAGTATTTCCTTTGTGCTTGTCTTGCCACTGCTCCCTGTGAGGGCGATGATCTTGGGCGAGAGCCGTCTCCGGTGGTGTCTTGCCAGGCATTGGTAGGCTTTGAGAGTGTCTTCGACGACAAGGATTGGGATATTTTCCGGTGCTTTGCCGCGTTCGGCGAATGATTTGTTCACGCAGAGGGCTGAGGCGCCGGAAAGGGAGGCCTTTTCCAGGAATTCGTGCGCGTCGAAATTTTCTCCCTTCAGGGCGAAGAAAAGCGAGGAAGGCGCGTCCTTCCTGGTGTCAGTGGAAAAGGAGCTGAAGCGGAGAGAAGTCGGGTCGCCTGAGAATCCGCGGATTTGTCCGTGGCAGACATTTGATATTTCAGAAAGAGAATAGTTCATTCGAAGGGATTCCCTGTTTCGGGATGCCTGGATTGGCTTCCCTGCTGTCTTGAATTTCCGAAAGTTTGGGACTATAGTCTTCTTTTGCACATTTTCAATATTGTCTGGAATCAAAAAAATGGCCGCATATCTGTTTTTTCTGCTTCTTTTATGCACGTCTCTGGGGCTTGGAGCTCAGCAGTCGCCGGCGCTTGCGCCTACCGGATCCGCTCTCCGCAGTAGAGAGCTGGGGGAGACGGCGCTGAAGGACGGGATCTTTGTGTTGGCGGAGGAGTATTTCAAGGACTATGCTAAAAAATCCCAGGAGGTTGGCGCGGATTTCGACTACCTTGACGCCTGTCTTCTGCTTGCGGACACATACTGCCGGGCGGGAAAGACCATTCCAGCCAGGAATGAGATAGACCGTCTGAAAAAAGGCTATTCGGGACAATTCGCTGAGAATCCGGCACTGGAGAGGATTCTGCATTTTCTTGACGCGTCGGCAATGATCATGGAAAGCCGCAATGTGGAGGCGATAGAGAAGCTTTCCGCGGTTAAGGCGAGCCTTCCTCCGGGAACCCAGCTTTCTCTGCCTGTTCTGGACCGGCTTGGGCTTGCCCTTGTGAAGGAGCGCAGATGGCGCGAAGCCGAGGAGGTTTATGCGGCGATTGCGGCGGCACCAGAGGAAGCGGGCGGCAGTAGAAGTGATTCGGCAAGATCCTACATGAATCTCTGCATGCTGATGCGCGGAGATGTCGGAGCCTTGAAGGCGATTGCGGAAAGCAAGCTTGACGGACCTCCACCAATGAGTTCGAGGCTCGCGAAGCTTCTTCTGCTTATGAGGGAGGAACGGCTCAAGGAGGCGTTTGACTATTTTGGAGAGCAAAGGGCTGTCATACCTGCCGAACTGAGGGGCGTCTGGTATTTTGCCTGCGTCGAACTTGCAAGAACCATGATGCTTGCCGGGATGAAGACGGAGGCTGCAAAGCTTTTCGAGGATGCGAAAATCCTTTCTTCCGGACTTGGAAAGTCCGAAAGCGAGGAGCCGTATCTGGCGCTTGCCGATCTCTATTTGGAGTCCGGCGACACGGAAAAGCTCATTGACAACTGCGAACGTTTCAAAAGAAATTTTCCCGACTCGTCCAGAACTGTGGAGATGCTTCTTCGTCTTGCCAGGGCGTATTCGGTGAAATTCGATGTCAAGAACAATGAAAAAATGAAGGAGAATTATTTCCTGGTCATAGCACGCGGCGATCTTTCGTCTGAAATGAAGGCTTCAATACTGATAGAGGCGGCCGAGAAACTGCTTGACGCGAAGGATTATCTTTCGGCGGAGGAGATTTTGCGGGGCAGAGTGGATGAAATCGCAGAGGGAAGCGAAAAAAGGGCGAACGCCGAGATGATGCTTGCCCAGGCTCTCTATTATGGGGGGAAGGTGCCCGATGCGGTAGCTAGGCTCAGGGAGATCCTTAAGAAATATTCCTCGATTGATGCAGTCAGAAAAAAATGCCTTTACCTGCTGATTCTGGCATCCTACAAGGGGAAAGACTACGCTTCTGCACGGGATTTGATCCGCTCCTATATGGAGCAATTTCCGTCCGGGGACAAGCAAAGCGTGGAGATCCAGCTCTATCTGGCAGACTGCGAACATGAGCTTGGGAGGAAGTCGGAGGCGGCAGGCATCTACGAGAATTGCGCGCTTATGGCGCCGTCTGAGCCAAGTGCGCCGGAGGCCCTTCTCAAGTCCGCGCGCATTCACATTGAATTGAGGGAGTTTTCCGATGCCGAGAGAATCTTGGACAGAATAATCCTGAACTATTCCAGAAGCCCGTCATATGAGGCGGCGATCTACAACAAAATTTCCGCATATGTGCTTTCGGACGACGAGAAGAAATTGAAGGATCAGAAGTCGGCCATGCTCGGAAATCTTAAGGGGAGCAGGTCATTTTTTCCAGCAGTGCTCCTTATCGCCGACTATTATTCGGGATTGAAAAAATATGGAGAGACTATAAAAATTTTAGACGAGATCCTTGGTGACCCGTCTCTGCTCCAGTCCGACGAAAAGGATGAGACTGCGGGAAAGGGCAAGCCGCAAAAATCCGGCAACAAGGATTGGATCTCGCGTCTTGTCTATGAAAAATCCTTGATTCAGCACAAAGCCGGAATGGACAAGGAATCTCTTGCGAGCCTGGATATTCTGCTCAAAACGCATCCGGATTCGTCGAGTCTTGCAGACGCATATTTTCTGAGAGGCGACATACTGAGCTTCGGGAACGAATTCGAAAAGGCTGTGGAATCATACAAGGAAAGCGCGAAGATCCGCCCAGAATCTGAAATGGCCGATTCGGCTCTTGCCAGGGCGGCGGAATGTCTCTTCACCATGCGCACAGACAAAGAAAATCTCGAGGAGGCATCTTCGATAAACCGCAAGCTTTTGGAAAAGAACAATCTGGGGCAGGCTTTCAGAGAACACGTGCAGTACAACCTTGGCAGATGCGAGGAGGAGGCCGGAAACAAGGAAGCCGCCCTCCTGCTCTACCACAAGGTGCTTACGGAATACAAGAACGACGCGCTGAAGCATGGAATGTTCAGAGATCCGATTTGGCTGGTGCGCTCGGCAAATGCCGCCGCCAAAATTTATCGGGAAAGGGGAAGTCCGGAGTCTCTAGAGGTCGCCAGACAGATCTACACGGATTTGGCAGACGTCCTTAAAATCGAGCCTGTCGAGGAATTTAAAAAAGAGGCGAAGCGCTACGGTGATGCCCTCTCCCCCAAAAAATAGGGATTCCAGTGGATTTCCGCGAAAAATGGGCTATATTCACCGGGATTCGGCTTCCATGTCGAAATATCGAAACAAAATGACTGGACAAACACGGCGATGAAAATCAGCGTTCTCAAAAGCAAGATACACAACGTGAAGTTGAGCGAATGCAGGCTCGACTACGAGGGAAGCATAGAAATTGACAGCTCAATAATGGAAAATGCTGGGCTTTTTCCATATGAAAAGGTGCTCGTTGTCAACAGAAGCAACGGAGAGCGCCTCGAAACCTACGTTATTCCCGGCGCCAGAGGATCGGGCATTTTCATGCTCAACGGAGCCGCGGCAAGAAGGGGAGCGCCCGGAGACACCGTCACAATCATGTCGTTTGCCTCCTGCGATCTGGACGAAGCCGCCGCTTTCAAGCCGACCATACTCATCATGCACAAGGACGGCAAATTGAGGAAAAAGAAGCTTTGAAGCACGAAACTCGCCAGGATCTTTTATGTGGTCCTGGCGCGTTTGGTATGTTTTATGCTTAGAATCTTGATTATGAACAGGAAAAGACAAGAGAGGGAGTCGGGGCAGGCAGTGACCGAATACGCGACGGTGCTTGCGCTTTTTCTGATGACTGCCCTGATGATTCTGGTTCTGCTCTCGGCTTTCAACGAATACGGGCGCAGAATTCTGTCTCTTGTCGGGCTTGACTATCCGTGACGGGCTTTTCGAGTGTCTTGACTCTTTATACAACAAAAACTAGGAGGTGCATCATGAAACTGCGTGAAGGACGGAGAAAGAATCAGACGATCGTGGAATACATCCTGATCATCACCTTGGTGGCAATCGCTTCGATCGTGGTTCTCGGAATCTTCAGCGACAGGATTAGAACCATCATTGCTGGTGCGGCTTCGACTTTCGGCGCCGATGATGCTGAAACCGCCGTACAGCAGAATTCCGTTGAAATCCTTCAGGAAATGCAGGCGGACGGCATTGACGTGAACGGTAATTGATTGTAGCTCTGATTCCGATCTTCTAGCGTGTCTGGCGTCGCCGCGGAAAGCGTCTGATTTGTATATTTGCCGGACGACGTAGTTGGGCGAATGCCACAATGAGGCGATTATGAGAATATCTCGCATGTTTTTTCCGCTTGCTGTTGCGGTGCTGATCATCCAAGCGTGTGCTGTTGCTAATGATTCCGGCAAACTAGACATTAAGGAGTTTCGAAGTTTGCTGAATGATACTCCCAGTCAAGTCATACTTGACCGATGCAAGTGGTTGATCAAGCATCCTGATAAAGCCAGAGATAAGTCCGAGATCGACTGGGCGCATCAGCAGATCGAAAAGGCTCAAACAAATGTCCCAAAAATTCGCGCATTTCTGAAGCCGGGCAACTCGGTTTTCGATTATCCAGGACTTATCTCCTGCGGGCGCATCACATACCACGGTGCAACTCGTGAACGCCCGGATGGGGCTTCCGGGTCTGGTAGCTACTCGCTGTATCTCGGTGTATTCCTTGGTTTTGAGGGCATAGGCAAATCCGATTTCCAAATGAACTTCGACGAGAAGGGCGTCATTACTGGAGTTGAAGATGTTGACTGGTTGCTATAGGTTGGCCAATTACTTCAGCCAAAGGTCATCCGCGCTGGCGCACAAGCTGTACGTGGCTGTGGGTTCCGGCGTTGAGTGAATATTTACAGTGTAGGGTTTGTTCCGCGCTTTTTCCTGTTTTTTCCGGGATGGAGTGCAGAAAGATTTCAACAATGATCAGACTCGGAACATTTCACTTCATTTGCCGCAGTTTGTGCGATTCCCGCTCTGCTTGTTCCCCTCGTGTCGCCAAAACCATCCGAGTTGAGAGAAACAGGGAAAAGATCGCCGGTCAGTCCGTCCTCGAGTCAATGCTCTGCATGATAGTCATCTGCCTGGTTCTTTTTGGTCTCCTGCAGATTTTTCAGATTGTCAATGCGAAGCTTCTGAGCGATTACTCGGCATACAGATCCGCGAGATCATACAGCGTCGGATTCAGGGACTTTCTGATCCAGAGAAGCGCGAGAGTCGCTGTGATCGGCGCGTCTGGCAAGCTTATCGAACCGGACAATCAGGATTTTGGTTCTCCGATGTCCCAGTTCAACTTCGAGCGCCTCATGATACCGGACTATTTGTCCGGGGCAAGATGGCTCGAATACGAATTCTGGCAGGGCGGCAATGAATACGATCCTAATTTCTACTCTCCGGATGTCGCGCCACCCTCGACTAACTTTTCCGCAGGATATACGGAGACGGGATCGGGAACCGTCCAGATGAACGTGTCATTCTCCGACTATCCATATGTACTCTTCGACCTCATGGACAAGGACCGGGTCTGGTTTGATTCGGCGGGCGAATCGAGGGATCTCGGCGGAAGCGCCGAGCTGGCGAACCACGCCGCAGACTACCTGAGCGAGGATGACTAATCATGAACGCTCAAATACAAAAAAGACAAAAAAGATGCGAGGAAAGCGGACAGGCGCTGATCCTATCCATAGTTGCACTCGTGGTGCTTCTAGTCGCATCGCTTCTCATTTTTGATCTGCAGTCAATCATTAGAGGAAAGATCAAAACTCAGTCGGCATCGGACTCCGCCGCGCTTGCCGCCTGCGAATGGCAGGTAAACACGCTGAACCTTCTGGGCGAGCTCAACATAGTGAAGGCATGCACCGTTCTTGTGAGCGACATAGCCCCTTTTGGCGACGACTCACCGGAGGGACTGCAGGAGTCTGCCGACATTCTCACTGAAATGCAGGCAAGAATTGCCTTTGTTGGTCCGGTCATTGGCTTTGGCGCCGCCCAGCAGGCGGCAAAAAACAACGGAATATCAGTCAACGGATACTACACCAACGTTGTGAACAGGCACACAGAGAGGCTCCGCACAGATCTCAGCACAGACAACCCTGGTGATCCAATGGACGACTACTACCAGGACGAGTACTATTTTGACATTCCAAAAAGAATTGGCGGATATCAGTGGCGCCGGCCCTACTTGGAAATGCTGGTTGCGGCCAATTCCGGACAGGCTGGAATAGCGGCGGCGCCAAATGTCGAATACGCCGGGCTTCCGCTGGTTGATCCTCCCTGGCTCATGGACCTCTCGCTGTATTTCGCCATCAGCTCAGAATACTGGTGCCATCCCACCTTGAGATACCTCCTTAAAAGCTTCGATTTCAACGGAAAGTGGTGGGATGTCAACATAGTTTCCGACAGCGGCACTTTCCCTTATGAAAGCGAGTATTTCCCAGTTTTAGTTGACTTCAGCTCCGCAGGAGACCAGGACACCCTCGAAACTGCAAGACCATTCATTGAAGATTTGGCTGATGACAGGGGGCTCACGCTTTCCGACGAATACGACAGAGGCGACCCCGAGGACACTGACGGTATAAATTCCCCGCTTCCCTATGTGAGCTGGTGCGTCTATGAAAGTTCCTGGAGCGATCCTGCATCGTCGCCTGATCCGATATGGCTAGACGACGAATATTTGCGCTCCGGACTTAGGCAGGAATACGCCTACGGGGGCGCCGTCTGCAAAATGACTGTCGAAAAAGATCCCGCTGTCATATCCTCAGCCTACACGGTCAGGAAGAATTATGAGGGCGACTTCATAACAAGGGAAGGCGGCCTGGAGGCGGTGATCCCGGTCGGAGGTGATGATTCCGGACTCAGGAAAAAATATCTTGAAACCTCGACTTCGACTTCTCTGGCAAAGCCGCTAGGATTTCTGGAATCTTCCGGAACGCGCTACCCGCCCTACACGTCTGGAATGGTTCTGCCAGTCTTCGACAAGGCGCGGCTGATCCCAATCGCGATGCAGGATCCGGGAGACCTCTACGATCCGTTCAACGAAATGTCGGAGGAGCTCTATCAGTTTCTGCAATGGCTCTCGGATGTTGACGACATAGACAATCCTGGCTCTCTTCCTCCGGGAGCCCTCGGACCCTGGTTCCTTTCATGCCTGCAGAAGCTCAACAGCGAAACCTGGCGCTCGAGAGGCTACAACAGAAATTATGTCTATCAGCCGCCCGGCTACACACAGCCCTATGATCCGGGAACAGGACAAGGCGCAGGATGGCTTCAGATGGGATACCGGTATCAGTATGATGTGAACGATAATCCGATCGCCATAATTGAGACCAACGAGGACTCCTGCGACGACTGGCCCGGCCCCGGTCCCGGAGATCGCCACGGTCCGCCAATACTCCATTGAAAATTCCAGGCGCAAAGGCAATTATACCCGTTTAGCCCGGTTTTCGCGCGAAAATCGGGCTAAGTTCTTTGTGTCGTGTGTGAGACAATGCTCAACTTTTAGGAAAGGCTCCCTGTCCGTGAAAACGTGGCAGGGTCAGCCTTTTTTCAGGCTGAGGAGCTTTGCGCGGATTTCGGAAAATCTTTTGAGTATTGGAAGCTTCTGAGTGCAATGCCTTTCGCAAATTCCGCATTCGGAACATCGCCCCAGGATTTCCAGTGTCTCCTCAGCGGAGAGGCTCCAATGCCATTTTAGCCTCTCCGGAATGGCATTTTCCGTCTTCCGCAGAACTTGCATGTTGTAGACATCCATGAGCTTGGGCACAGGGATTCCCGACGGACACTCGTCGCAGTAGCGGCAGGATGTGCAGAGCTTGTCGAAAGATGCCGCCAGCTTCGAGCGGATCTGGGAAATCCTTTCTTCCGACAGGGGTTGGAAGCCGTTCACAGCCTCGAGCGCCTCATGCAGTTCGTCGAGAGACGAGAAGCCCACGAGAGAGCTCGTTATCCGCCTGTCGTTGATGAGAAAGCGCAGAGCGGACTGCACAAGGCTGTCATCGGGAGAATTTTTTAGAAACGAAAAGACATTCGGGTTTTGCGGAATCAGACCTCCGCCGAGCGGGTTCATGGCGACAATCGCAATTTTTCGTTTCTCAGCCGCCTCCAGCGCCTTTTCCCTGTACGCGAAGTTCATCGGGGAATAGCCGAGCAAAACGCCCTCAAATGGTTGATCGTCAAGCATTTCCGAAATTTCATCTCCGTTCATGTGCGTTGAAACGCAGATGTGATCGGCAAGTCCCTCGTCGCGGATTTTCTCGAACTCCCTTATGACGCCGTTTTTCTTCCTCTCCCTGTAGTCGTCAAGCGAAAGTATGCACCAGACATGGTAGAAGTCTATCTTCGCAATCCCCATCCTGGAAAGGGATTTTTCAAGATCCCTTCTGACTCCATCTGCGCTTTCAGCGAAGGTTTTGGAGGCAACGTAATACGGGAATTCATCCTTCGTTTTTTTCATTTCCTGGAACGCCATGCCGTAAAAATCTTCTGACTTGCCGTAGCCGGGCGCCGTGTCGAAGTAGTTGATCCCCGCCTTATATGCGGATACAATGAGCTGGACGGCACTTTCCGGATTGTCCCCGAAGCGCATTCCGCCGCAGGAGATCGCAGAAATCTTTATTCCACTTTTTCCGTATTCTCTGTAGATCATCGGTCAACTCCCAACTTATTGTTTGTCAGCGACTTAATGACTATCCATCCGGCCGCAGCAATTTGCAAGCCGCGTTTTCCAGGAAAAGAAGGCAAGTCTCAAATGCATGACGAAAAAGCGGGCGGTATCCGAAAAAATGCGGAAATGGGAAATCCTGTTCTTCGGATAGGATACTGAAATGGGGACATGGACGAGGGGGCGTCCGTCGAGAAGAGAAAGCACAAGTATCTCGGTCTCGAATTCATATCCCCTACTTGAGGGGACAGATTTCTCAAAGACACCCATGGGATAGGCTCGGAATCCAGATTGGCTGTCGCAGACGCCGACTCCTGTCTCCAGAAAAAGCATGAAATTAGAAAAAAAGAGCCCAAGCCTGCTCAGAAATGGAGCTCCAGCCCCCGCCATGTCGCGCCACCCTATGAGAATTGGCGATTTTCCCTGCTTCAGCTCCGCGATTTTCGCAAGAAAAAGGGGAATGTCAGATGGAGAATGCTGTCCGTCGGCATCCATTGTGATCAGAAATTTTGCACCGCACTCCCTTGCATAGACCACTGCGCTAAGAATTGCCGCACCCTTCCCAAGTCGTTTTTTGTGAGACAAAAGAGAAACATCCCTGAGCTTATCACCCAAAATCCCGGAAATTGGCTCGTCGGATCCGTCGTCAACGACAACAATGCCGACTGGAAAATATCTTAGCTCCTCGAGGAGAGGCGCAAGAGATTCTGCATGGTTGTACACAGGGACGGCGAGCCAGACTTCAGGGCCAGGCAAATCGCCGTTCAAAGTGAGTTTAGAGCTTTCCATAAGATTATTTTCGTTTTTTTTTCATTGCGCACTTGCAGAAGATAGAGTCCAATGCTATTATTTTCGAGCTTATTTTTCAGAAAACATAGGAGATCTGCAATGAGGTTCATGCTAGCAGTCGGGATTTTGCTGTCCATGATTCAGACGCTTTCCTCGCAGGAACAGCTTTTCAGGGACATAACCATACAGTGCAGTTTCGTCAATACTCCCCAGATTAACGCCGCTAACGTGACCAATCTGCTCACGTCCAAGCTCGACTGGTGGTTGCAGATCGATGTTGCCTACAAGACTGCCGACAAAAGCGCAGGCAAAGGCTCCAACAAAAGGCCGGAATGGCTGGACGATGTCACTTTCAAGTATGAAATACTTCTGCCGGGAATGGACAAGGAGGTCACTCACCTTTCCGGGCGGACGACCTTCTGGTCAATTCCGCTCGATGGCAAGGAGCACCATGACGCGGCATATGTCCATCCCAGATTCATCCAGAGGTATTCTCCAGAGATAAAGACTACAGCCTCCTTCGCAAAAGATATCCATATCAAGCTCAGCATAGAGCTGAATGGGGCAACGATCGGTGGGGCATTTCATCCGTCCAAGAAGGCAAGAGATGTGGCGGAGCTTTTCCTGAAAGCGACAAGAGACCCCAAAATAATCCGCGTAGAAAACAGCATATTCGGAAGAGACAAGACGCCTTGGGCGATACTCAACTGCGACTACTATGAACTCATTAAAGTAGACTCCGGGAGATAGTTTCGGCATGTCCAAAATTCCAACATCCCTTGCGATAGACATAGGTGCAGACAGCCTCAAGATTGCGGAATTCAGCTACCCGCAGTCTGGCGGAGTTGTCCTCGAAAAGTTCGCCTTCAAGGAATACGGGGGTGATCTGAAGGAGGAAGAGCTCTCTGGTGCGCTTAAAAACGCCCTTGATGCCGCCCTTACAGAAAATCAGTTCAAAACAAAGAATGTCTCCGTCTCCATCTCAGGACAGTCAGCCTTCATCCGCTTCGTCAAACTCCCTCCCATAGGCGACAAGGAGGAGCGCATCAAGCAGGTCGTAGAGTACGAGGCAAAGCAAAATGTCCCCTTCCCCATCGAACAGGTAGTATGGGACTATCAGCTCATCGGTAGCTCCGAAGGCGAAGCCGAAATCGAAGTGATGTTCGTCGTCATCAAGGACACGATCATAGAAGAAATTGTGAACACCATCGAAGCCCACAAGATGGAGATCTCCCTCATTGATGTCGCGCCCGCCGCATGCTACAACGCCGCCAGGGCGAACGAGATAGGCGGAAGCGAATGCGTCATGTTGCTCAATGTCGGCTCCCGATGCTCCAGTCTTGTCTTCGTTGACAGTGGAAGATTCTTCGTAAGAACTATTCCGATTGCCGGACACTCCATCACACAGCAGATCAGCAAGGAATTTGGAATTCCATTCAACGACGCTGAAGAGCTGAAGCGCAAGCACGGATTCGTCGCTCTTGGCGGTGCGTACGAGGAGCCCGACTCCGAGGTTGCCGCAACAATCTCAAAGATCGTAAGAAACGTAATGACAAGGCTTCATGGGGAAATCAACAGATCCATAAACGTCTATCGCTCCCAGCAGAAAGGCAACAAGCCTGTCAAACTCTGCCTCTCCGGCGGAAGCTCCGTCATGGCGTTCACTCCAAAATTCTTCACCGACAAGCTCAAGATCCAGACGGAATACTTCAATCCATTCCAGGTTATATCGCTTTCGCCTAACATCAACAGAGAAGAGCTTGCAGAAGTCGCCCACATGTTTTCGGAAGTCATTGGACTCGGACTCAGAAAGGCGACAAGCTGTCCTATCGAAATTTCTCTTGTCCCTCAAAAGATAAAAAAACTTCAGGAAGTCAAGCACAAGGCACCGTATTTCTATGCATCTGCGGCATCACTGCTTCTTTGCCTTTCTCTGATTTTCCTGGCTTTCATGCAGACAGAGCAGATTGACAAGAAAAAAGCCGAGATGTCAACGAGAGAAGTTGAAAAAGTGGAGAAGCTCAGCACTGAGGTAAGAGGCGAAAAAGGCAGGCTTGACGCAGTGATCTCCCAGTACAACACAGCTCAAAATATTCTTGACTCAAGGAAGAAATGGATTGATCTCTTCATGGAGATTCAGACTGTCATCCCGGAAAACATGTGGCTCACGAGCGTTGAACTCAAGTCCGCGTCCATGTCAACAGCTAGTGCAACAGAGGCAGAACCAGCTCCTGGCGCCAGCAAGGCTTTTATGCCGTTCAAGAAAAAGAGCAAGGGACCGACTCCAGTCCAATCAGCGCCGGCGGAGCTGAGCTGGGTAGTGATGAAGGGCTATTTCCTCAGTTTGGGACAGAACGAAGCTCTCGAGCAGAAGCTCAAAGACAATATTCTCAAGTCCCCTGTTTTTTCAAACGAAGGCAAAGATGTCAATCCCTTGGAATTCGACGACAAGCCAACCAAGAATCCGTCTGACAACCTTACATCCTTCGTGATAGAGGCTAAATTGAAAACTCCGATAAGCAACCTATAGGCACAGATGAAACTCTTTCTAGAAATCCTCAAAAAAAACGTTGTCCTGGCAGTGACGCTTGTTTTGTCGGTTCTCGCGTCCTGCGTTCTCCTGGTCTTTGCGTTGGGAATGTCTGGAAGAATACGCGAATTCCAGAATACTCTCGATTCAAATATCAAGAAGCTCCAGGACAAGGCGCAGGGAGTCTCCGCTACCAATCCAGGTCCAGTTCAGGCAAATATTGACAATATAAAGACCGATACATCAAAGGTGAAAGCCAAGGTTGACTCCATCCGAATGATCTTTGGCATGCCATATTGCAACGCCTTCAAGGCGTTTGCCGAGGCTCTCGGCGAGTCCGAGATGCAGTTGCTCAACAGGTGGAGAGATGTATTCCGCCGCGAAATTCGCAAGAACAATCTCCCCAGGCAGATATTCATCGCTGAACTTTCAAAGCTAGATCCTGAAAAACTGCAAACGGCAAAAGCCGCGTTCAAAGACGTAATGTTGAAGGAGTCATCGGTTGAGCCGCTTGATGATGTTGACGACTACATACTTGACGCAATTGGAGTTCCAAGGGAAATGACTTCCGAAAATTGCAAGAGGTACATTGGTCACATGAGCGATGGACTTCAAGGGATCCTTAAATCCAAAGACATAGGAAAAGGCTTGCCGATCAGCACAGGAACTTCGGTTTCATTCATTATCTTTGACAGGCTGGCGCTCGAATCGCAAGTTCCATACATCGTTAAAAACTACAAGTTGATTGAAGACCTCCTCGTCAGGATGAAAAAGGCCGGCATCAGCGATGTCTCTACACTCTCAAGAACATCAATTCTCGAAGGAGAAGTTGACAAAGACTATCTCTATCTCAGCTACAAGCTCGATGTCCTTGGCAGTATGGAATCCATCAGGGAATTTTGCAATATTCTCTTGGATGCCCATGCCGACAACAGAGTTTACATCATTAAAAACATAAAGCTGAGCAAGCTGAATAACGAGGTACAGAAGCTTATTGGAGCAACAACGGCGGTTCCCGCCAAGCCAGATCCCAAGGCAGTTCCACAGCCCTCAGCTCCGGGTGGCAGTGAGAACAGCGGAATTCTTCTCGGAGGCTCGAACAACGACTTGGTCAAGGCCGAAATTGATATCAGCTATGTAATTTTTATCGGAGATGAAATTAGAAAATGAACTTCATAAAAAAACATTACGAGAAAATTATTCTTTGCGTCTTCCTTCTGGTTTTCATTTTTTCGTTGGTCTGGGCAATAGTGGTACTCAAGAAATCAACCGACATCAATATTAATTCCTGCCGTCTCCCAGTGATACCTGCAAGCTTTCCCAGGGTCAATATGGGCTTGTATGAGATATCAGAAAATTTTGCCAAAGATAGCGACTGGCTCTCTAAAATCCCACCAAATTCAGGAGAAACAAGCGCCTACATGGACTTTCTCGTGACATATCCTGCTCAGCGCTGTTCAAGTTGCACCAAAATCATCCCTCTCGCCGCATTCTATGAAGAGAAATGTCCGATTTGCGGAGCAAAGCTTGACAAGCCTGGTGCCATCCAAATCACTCCAATTGATCTTGATAGGGATAAAGATATGATTCCCGACGAATTGGAAAGCAAGCTCGGCATGAATCCATCCAATCCGGATGATGCCTACGAGGACTTGGATAAAGATGGATTCAGCAACATCTACGAGTATAAAAAAGGCACGGCTCTCAATGATCCCGCTTCAAGACCCGATATCATGGATCGCATCTACGTCAAGGAAATCTCCCGCAAGCCGCTCGATTTCGAACTCGTTAAAGTCATCCACAAGGGAGATGAAAAGGAAAAATGGGAGATTCAAGCCAACGTGAAATTGACCGGCAAGAAAAAGATGGATCTGAAGTTTTTCAAGCTTAACGAGAGCTTTGACATCAATAAAACCAAATTTAAAATAATAGACATCGTTCCTAAAACAGTCAATAAAATTGATCCTAAGCTAAAGGCAGAAGTGACCGAAGATCAGTCTGAAATTGTAATACAAAGCGAAGGTGGCGATCCCATCAATGTCAAATTGAATTCTCCTGTCTATGAGAACAAAGACAAGATAACTCTTTGCGATTTCTCCGACGGAAAGGAATATCAGACAATGAGCGGTGCAACTTTCTCGCTTGTATCCTTTGGCGGCGAAACTACCAATATGACAGTGTTAAAGTCCGACGCAAACACTAAGCAGGTTCTTCTCAAGGACAAGAAGAGCGGGAAAGACTATCAGCTTGGTCCGGACTGCGAATATTCTAAGCATTCCAAGCGAGAGGCATCTCCTACAAATGCCGCGCCTGAACCGGAAGCTCATTTTGAATTGGTCCCATAGCAGAAATTAAGGATATTTTCAAGCAATAAACAGAGGTTTGTCAATGATAGCAAAGAACTTGAAGCTAGTCTTAGCCGTGTTGTCGCTTCTCTCATTCCAAATATCTCTTAACTCTCTGATGGCTCAGGCATCAGACGAGGCGGCAATAGAGACTGCAGATACACCAGTTCCATTTGAGGACAAACAGGATACAGTGCAAGAAAAGACTTCTGTTCCGCCTGTCCTAAGCTCGATCTCTGCCGAAGACATGAAGAAAGCAGAAGATCTGAAGAACAGCGCACATACCTACTTCAAGGAAAAAAAGTTTGATATAGCGATAATGAAGGCGGAGGATGCCATAGGTCTCAATCCTGCCTTTGCCAACGATTTAAATGGTCTAATTGTTGACTCGAAGAAGCAAATTGACTCGAACCCCGTCTTGGTGTCTGACCTCGAATCCATGCAGAGGGACAAGGATCTTGCGGCAATACGCGATTCAATGGCTCCAATTCTTTCCGGGGAAGTTCTAGACAAAGCCTATGCCCTTGCCGACGATGGCAAATTTGACGAGGCGCAAAAAATACTGGAGGATGCAAAAAAGAAATTTGACAATGAAATTGAAAAGCTTTCTGGACCTCCGTCGGACATCCTTAAGAGCAAAGTTGACCGCGCAATTGCTCATGCGAAAGTCAAGCTCAGTGTAAGAATCAAGGATGTCGCCCTCGGCATCGCATCAGAAAAGAATCCAGATCCGAAAATGAAGGACAGCAATCCTGATGCATACTATGACGCAGTGAAGCTGAAGTATGAAAGAGTGAAGACTGTTCTGCGCGAGGCAATACAGGAAAATCCCAGCACGGCTGACAGGCTCAACGGTCTGATAGAGTCCTGCAATGACAAAATTGAGTCTGCCGAATTTAAGAAGATCACAGATCTAGAGCACACAGATCCCGAAAAACCACTTTTCAACATGGATCCGGAAAGACCGGTTCGCCAGTATGAAATGGACGTAAGTCTCAAGCAGGCGCAGATTCTACTCGACAACGAGGAATATATCTTGGCCAGAAATGCGCTTGAAAAAATCATTGCACGCGATCCCTACAATCTAAAGGCTATGTCAATGCTGGGCAATCTTTACCAGAAACTATTCCAAATTGGCAAGCTTCGTGCATACAACAGCACATTGGAAAGATTGACCGAAACACGTTGGAAATGGAATGAGCCTGTAATGAAATCTCCGGCAATCAAGCCTGAGCTGGACACCTCCGTCTCCAAGTCATCCAACACGGAGCTTTATGAAAAATTGAACCAGCTCGTTGTGGATCATATGGACTTCGATGACGCACCGATTTCATCGGTTGTCAACTGGCTAATTATAAAAAGCCGCGAAATAGATCCTTCAAAAGTTGGCATCAACATAATGCTTCCCATCAAGCCGGAAATTATGAACTCGATTCCGAAGATAACGATGAACTTTGACAATATTCCAATTGGCGAGCTCATACGCTACATATGCCTCAACTGCGGACTCAAGTACAAGGTGGAACAGCACGCGGTGATTGTCAGCAATGAAATAACAAACACAATGGAGACTAGATTCTTCAAGGCCCGTGCAAAACTGATCAGCTCGATCGCGCCTCAGGAGGCGGGGAACGACGAAGAGAAAAATAATCTGCTCGCTAATGAAGACTTCTTCAGTTTGGAAGACGGACTTATTGGCGATGGCGGAGATCAGGCGGCGGCTGGCACTAGACGTTCTGTCACGTCCGATGCCCTTATAGCTTACTTCTCCGAACGCGGTGTTCCCTTCCCGGAAGGCTCCTCAATCGCCTACAATAGAATCTCCAGCAAGCTTACCGTTACCAACACGCCTGAAAACCTTCGCAGACTTGAAAATCTTCTCCGGGAACTAGACATTGAAACCCCGCTTGTCCTCATCGAATCGAAATTCGTCGAAATCACGCAGAATGACCTTGAAGACCTTAGTTTCGAGTGGATTTTCAGCAAGGATGTCAGCCAGACAAATCCGGGCGACAACAGTTCGTGGTGGCAGGTTCTCCCAAATGCCTCGACAACTAGACCTCTCGGCACAAACATGAGCGGTGTCATAAGTCCCGTTGATGGAGCCGTCAACGACAGGCTTGTCAACAATCTTGTCTTCCCTGGTTTTGGACCGAGAAAAAATATGCACCTCACCATGATGCTGCACGCCCTTGATCAGAGCAGTAGGGCGGAGGTTCTTTCTGCACCGAAAGTTATAGCGACAAGCGGTCAGGAAGCGATGATCCGCATGGTCAGAGAGGAATACTACCCCACTTCTTGGACAGAGCCATCCGTCGCAGTTACAAACGGAATTTTTCAGATTACGCCTCCTGAACCGGATTTGGGTGAAGCAACCGACGTTGGCGTAATCCTTATCTGTACTCCGACAGTCAGCCCTAACAATTACACTATCACCTTGCAGTTGAATCCTCAAGTTGTTGAATTGTCCGGTTGGACTGACAATTTCTATACTCTCGTGATTGGTGTTCAGGGCTCAAGTGCAAACTTTAACTTGAAAATGCCGGAAATTGCCAGACGAGACGCTCTCACAACCGTTAAAGTCTATGACGGAGAAACCATTGTGCTGGGCGGAATGGTGAGAGAAAATGTAGATGCGGTTGACGACAGCATACCTTTCCTTGGAGAAATCCCTGTTGTCGGCAGGCTGGCCCGTTCGAAAAACTCAAAAAGTGTGAAAAGAAATCTTTTGATATTCGTAACAGCCAGATTGATAAATCCCGACGGCGCTCCAGTGAGAGAGCTTGAAGGAAAAGGTCTGCCGGATTTTGGAAGATAACAAGCAAATCAACGGAGGCTTATAATGTTTTTTAAGAACAAGATTTCACAGCTGTCGTTCCTTCTCTTCCTTTTTGCGGCGCAAGCTCTTCCGGTCGCACTTTTTGCCGCAGATGAAATGGATGCCGCCGCGCCGGCCGATGAAGCCGCGCCCGCCGCCGCGCCAGATGAGATCATGCCCCCGGCAAAGCCTGCAGAAGAGCCTCTGCCAATGAGCGAAGAGGAAAAAGCCGGACAAATCAAGAATGATATTGACAAATATTCTGTCGAGCTTGGCGTCGAAGAGCGCGATGCGCGGGAAATGGTTGAAAAGGCTCGCACGCTTTTCCTGGAAGACAAATACGAAGAAGCTAGAGATGCCTACATCAAGGCAAAGCAGATTTTGGAATCTTTGAATGGAGAGAAAAAATTTAATTCCCGCATATCTGCAATAGACGAAGCCCTGACATCCGTCTATTACTACTGGGCGGATTCCATCGCGCGTCAGGCAGAAGAGCTTTCCAATGAAAAACAGTTCGATGAAGCCATTGCGAAGTGCGAGGAGGCGAAAAAAATCAGTCCGTCTTTGAAAAGAAAGCTTGACGACAGAATTGAAAAATACATGAAGCTGAAGGCTGTCGCCAAATATAGGAAGGAAACCTCGGAGAAGGAAATCATGCCCAACAAGGACGAAAAAGAGTACAACTTGGACGTTCTTTTCGAGCAGGGGAAAAAATATTACGAGGACGGACAATATGACAAGGCTCGCGATAAGTTTGAGCACATTCTCTCTATAAACCCCTATCACATTAAAACTATCAGATACATCAAGGTCATATACAAGAAACTTTACGATGCTGGAACCAAGCGCTACGACCTCACTATAAAAGAACGTCTAACCGAGTCCGAGTGGGAATTTGTCGCGCCTCTTTTGCCAAGGGCTTTTACTGGCGAGAAAGAAGTGCTTGAAGCCCCTATTGAAAAGAAGGAAGGTGTCAGCTCGATTGACAAGAAGCTTGAAAGCATACGGATTGACCACATGGAGTTCGAGGAAGTCTCTATTCCTGTCGTTGTAAGATATCTCCAAAAGCGAAGCAAAGAACTTGACCCGGCACACGAAGGAGTCAATATCTTCCTGAGGCTTGGTGGTGCCAGCGCACCACCCGCGGAAGCGGCTCCAGCCGCTGTACCTGAAGGTGGAGATGCAGGCGGCTTGGAAGCGGATCTAACTGCAGAGGATGTAAATGCCCCAGCCGATGTCCCCACAATAACAATGCTTGTAGACGACATTCCTCTCATAGAAGCCATCAAATATATATGCAGGGGTGCCAATCTCAAGTGGCGCGTTGAAAAATATGCAGTTGTCATTGCGGCTCAGGATGTTCCGTTGGATGAGCTCGAGACAAGAATTTATCCTATAGAGCAGGATTCTGGAATTGCGGATGCTGGCGACGGAGCGGCCGCTGGTGGAGAGGGCGAAGGAGCTTCGACAACTGCTTCTGTCCAGTCCTATTTCCAACAGCGTGGTGTCCCCTTCCCGGAAGGTGCTCGTGCCGTCTACGACAGCAGAATCAGCCGAGTCATCGCGACAAACACGCCTGACAATCTTGAAAAGATAGAGCGAATCATCAAAGAAATGAATGTGACTGATCCGCAGGTTCTCATTGAAGCCAAATTTGTTGAAATAGCTCAGAACGATTTAAACTCCCTCGGCTTCGAGTGGCTTGTCAGCAAGCCTTCTTCCCTGACAAATCTGAGTCCATCAAGCTACACTTTCAATCAGAACGATCCTCTCATGAGGTATTCCGATGACGTATCCCCCACCTTCTCCAATGGTCGAGACATTGTTCTCAACGTCGTTCATCATGATTCTGACGGAGTCACATACCAGGCAATGGTGCATGCTCTTGAAACCTCTAATTCTACGAACATACTCTCCACTCCCAGAATCACAACTCAAAACGGTGAAGAGGCGACCATTAGAATGGTGACAGAAGTCTATCTTCCAGAGTCCTGGAGCGAAGCTCAGTACATTCCCGGTCCCCCGGACATCTTTACTCCATCCGTTCCAGAATTCTCGGACGCGACAGAACTTGGAGTGAGGCTGACAGTGACGCCCCAAGTTGATGCAGACCGCTATACCATCGCTCTTGACATGGTTCCTGTGATCCAAGCGCACATTGGCTGGATTGACTACAGCTATCAGGTTCCTTCTACAACCGGCGGGAATTATACAAACACAATAAGGATGCCTATTATCGAGGCAAGAACCGTCCAGACTCAAATTACAATTTATGATGGAGAAACCATCGTAATGGGCGGAGTTACTAGAGACAACAGCGGCAACATAAGTGATCAGGTGCCCGTGCTTGGCGAAATACCGCTGATCGGACGCATGTTTCAGTCGCAAGTTGACGACAATCAGAAGCGCAATCTGCTCATATTCACAACTGTTCGCCTCGTTCAGCCCGATGGATCTCCCTACAGAGCAAGGGAGATTCCTGGCTTGCCCCCCTTTACTCAGTGAAATTATCCAGAAATCTTCTCCAAAGCATGAAAGGGCAGTTTACTGCCTTTTCCGTTTTATCCGCATTGTTTGACAACGATCACATTTCTGACCCCGAAATCAATAGGCAAATCGCCAGATCCAACAGAAAATATTGTTCTTTATGAGCATGGAAGCAGAAAAGGAAAAACAGGATTTTATAAGGAATATTGTGAGGGAGGACTTGTCCCTCGGAAAAAACAATGGCAGTATTCATACCCGTTTTCCACCGGAACCAAATGGTTTCCTTCACATTGGACATGCCAAGGCAATATGCATTGATTTCGGAATAGCTGAGGAGTTTGGCGGGAAATGCAATCTTCGCCTCGATGACACCAATCCCTGCAAGGAAGACCCCATTTACGTTCAGGCAATAGAGGACGATGTCAGATGGCTCGGATTTGATTGGGGACCAAAACTCTTTCATGCCTCGGATTTCTTTGACCAAATGTTCGATTGCGCCGTTTTTCTGATTCGCAAGGGCTTGGCATATGTCTGCGACTTGAATTCTGAAGAATTGAGAAGAACAAGAGGAACTCTCACTGAAGCAGGAATTGAAAGCCCTTTCAGAAGCAGAAGCGTAGATGAAAATTTACGACTCTTCAATGAGATGAGGGAAGGAAAATATCCGGAAGGCTCTAAAACTCTCCGTGCAAAAATTGACATGGCGAACCCGAATATCATTATGCGCGATCCGGTTATGTATCGCATACTTTTTGAAGCTCATCACAGAACAGGGGACAAATGGAAGATTTATCCGACATACGACTGGGCTCATGGTCTGGAAGACTACTTCGAAGGAATCACTCATTCAATTTGTACCCTCGAGTTTGAAATCCACCGACCACTCTACGATTGGTTTCTGGAGAATCTAGAATTAGCTCAGCGCCCAAGGCAGATTGAATTTGCCAGACTCAATCTCGCGTTCACAGTCATGAGCAAGCGCAAACTTCTAGAATTGGTGCAGGGATCCTATGTAAAAGGCTGGGACGACCCCAGACTGCCTACAATCGCCGGAATGAGAAGACGCGGCTACTCCCCTGCCGCAATACGCAATTTTTGCGATCTAATCGGGGTTACAAAATTCAACAGCTTGACTGATTTTGCCCTTTTGGAACATTGTCTGAGAGAAGATTTGAATAAAAAAGCCCCCAGAGCAATGGCAGTGCTCAATCCAATTAAGCTGGTTTTTTCCAATCTTCCAGACGGACACGTCGAGTGGCTTGACGCAATCAACAATCCGGAAGATCCCTCTGCAGGAACTCGAAAAGTCCCCTTCAGCAAAGAGCTCTATATTGACGCAGACGACTTCAGGGAAGTCCCGCCGCCAAAATATTACCGTCTCTCCCCTGGTCAGGAAGTCAGACTAAGATATGCCTATGTCATCAAATGCCTTGAGATTGTGAAAGACCCCGTGACAGGAGAGATCAAAGAAATCATCTGTTCCGTAGATTCTGACTCAAAAGGCGGGAATACCAAAGACGGCAGAAAAATCAAAGGAACGATTCACTGGGTCTCTGCGCCCCTCTCCCATTGCGCCGAACTGAGACTTTACGAACCTCTTTTCAAAACGGAAATTCCGGACGATGTTCCGCCGGGCGGAGATTTCAAGGACAACCTAAATCCAGACTCGCTTAAAATTGTCAAGGCCTTTCTTGAGCCTTCCCTGGCAAAGCAGTCTCCTGGCACCATATTCCAGTTCGAAAGAGTCGGATACTTCTGCGCCGACAAGGATTCCACGCCGGCAATGCCGGTTTTCAACAGAGCCGCGACCTTAAAAGATTCGTGGTCAAAAATCGAAAACAAACAAAAAACTAAATAAGATTCGGCATCTAGGAAATGTCTGGCATATTCGGACTTTCACACCTGATTTTCAGCTCTCCTTCCAGAATTCTTGCGCAGGAGTCTCCCTTGCGCTCATTTTTCAAAGATCCGGAATTTTACAAATTTGATCATTCAGACGTAAAAAAAGATTTACTGCGGGATAAGAATTCATGCGAAAAATTCACCCATCTCAGCCTCTACAACTCGCGCGAAGGTAATTTGCCTTCCCTTGAATTGATTTTTTCCGAAAGCGCAATCTCCAGACCGATCACAAAGTTCGGACTTCTGATTCCTCCTTCAATGTCCCCCGCATTCAACCTCAGCCCAAAATTCTCAATTTCTGCTAAATTCGCAGAAATCCACTCTTTGTCCCGGGTCTATCTGGAGCCTGATATTCCTTCTCTTCTTGCCATATCTCCAGAACTTTCCGAGCACTCATGCAGTCTTGGTGCCTGGACTGCGTCAAGGGACATTGAAGAGTCCTCGCATTTTTTTGTCAATTTCATGGGAGCTCAAATCCTGTCGAAAACTCCACTCACTCATACGCTTAGAGTGAAAGTCATGAACAGGGCCTTTTCAAATTTTCTCATAATAATTGTGAAAGACGATGCTCCAGCGGCAAATTTTTACAATGACGACATTGGGCTTGCGGCATTTGGATGGTTTTGCAGGAAAGTTCCATTGTCTGAAAATGCTTGTGCCGGAAAAAGAAGCTTTTCTCCGAAATTTCTGATTCCGATGAAAAAGAATTTCGAAGCGCGTTTTATTTACGACAACGAGGGGCAGTCCCATGAAATTATGGCAATAGTCACTCCGGATCAGAAATGAGAAGTCATGGAATTTTGGATTTTAAGATTTTTAAAAAGAATTGAAGCCATAGCATATGAATGATTTTGAAAGGCTGGATACTGAAGGCAAACTGATGTCCCATAAGGATGTTTCGCGAGGGCTTAAAATCAGCGTTCTTGCGGGTTTTTTTGGGATGTGGTGGTTTGCCGTCGCATTTGGAGTTCCCTGCACAATGCTGATAGAAAGCCTTACGGAAAGCGGGGTCGTCATTGGCCTGATTGTAACTTTGCAACAGCTTGCCCTGCTTGTTCAAATTCCGTCCGCTCTCGTCTTCGAACACTTGAAAAAACGGAAAAAATTGTGGTGTATGCTCGCATATGTCCACCGAATCCTCTGGTTTATCCCGGCATTCATCCCGCTTCTTCTGCCAAAATCAGATTCGGTTGTAATAACTATTGTTTTTGCAAGCATCACACTCAGTGCAGTTTTTGCCCAGTTTTGCGGTCCGATCTGGCAAAATTGGATGGCTGACCTGATTCCCAAAAGCATAAGCGGCAGATATTGGGGTCTGAGGCAGAGCACTGTCACAATTTCATTCCTTTTTTCAACTTATCTTGCCGGATACATTCTGGACATATTTCCAAAACCAGATGCAGGCGGATCATATCTGGGTTTTTCCATTGTTTTCACATACGCGGCATTGCTTGGCATAATTGACATTTGGATCCACAGCCATGTTCCAGAGCCGGCGCATGGGCTCTACATTGTCCACAAAAATCTGCTCAAACGGATCATGGAACCCCTGAAGAACAAGGATTTCCTATGGATGACTCTGACATTTGCAATGTGGAACCTGGCTCTTGGTCTCACAGGCTCCTTCGGACTTGTATATCTCAAGAGAAATTTCAACGCCAGCTACACTCACTTGGCGCTTCTGGCAATGTCTTCAACTCTCGGACCCGTCCTTTTCGGAATTCTCAACGGATTCATCGTTGACAAGATTGGAGCAAGAATTTTTGCCTCCATGATTTTCTTTCTGAACGCCCTGGTTTCCCTGGTCTGGTTTTTCGCAAGCCCCGCAAACATTTCATTTCAGATGCCGCTTATAGGGTCCGTCAGCATGCCGCAAATTGTAGCCCTCCTTCTGGTCGCCAACTTTGTATCCGGAACTTTATGCGGAGGACTCGTGATCTCCCAATTCCATATGCTCAACCTCATGTCTCCGAAAAATGGACGCGGCATGGCAATCGCCGTCCACTGGTCAATCATAGGTCTAATGGCGGCTTCAGGTCCTCTTTTCGGCGGCATGATCATGGACTATTTCACCGATAATCCAGTTGACATCATATTGCCCGGCGGAACGGTTTTTTCGTATTTTCACGTAATGATAACGATGTATTTTATAATTTGCACATGCATCTGCATCCCCTTTATGCTGAAGGTCAAAGCAAAGGCTGACGACATGGCTTTAAACCAGGTTTTCCAGAGCGTCAGAGTCGGAAATCCTTTGCGCGCAGTCACAACAGTGCTGAACATCTACCAGACGGCTTTTGATTTCAACCCACAGAAGAAAGAGGAGAAAAAACAGGAATAGCTCTGACAGCAACAGCCCCTAAGCGACTGCTATTGTAACAAAGAATCCGTGAGCAGATCAAAACTCTTTGCCGAATCCGGAAAGCTTGCATTGACGGACTTTGCAAGTGCTTCCGACTCCTTCGTTTTCCCCTCAATCAGTAGAGACACGGAGCGATCTATTTCCAGTGGCAAGTTCTTGTTTTCGGGGGCATTTTTCTGTATCAGCTTTCTGCACGAGTAAATCAGACGCGGAATTTTGAGAGCGGCTTTGTCGGCTTTGATCTTTCCCAGCTTTTCTGCATATGTTTGCACTGTCTCGAGTTCCCTGCATCCATAACCTTCGCCGGGAAAATTTTCCTGCAGAATTCCTTGTCTCACTGGCTCGATTGTGCCGCCTTCGTTGAAATCATTCCAGGTCGGTATGTGAATAAGCGCGGGATTGTGCTTTAGAACCTCTTCCCAGTTTGCCCTGAACTTATCACCGTTGCGCCGCTTGCAGACAGTTTCGTGGTTGTGCCATCCTCCACATCCTCTGTTGTCGAAATCGGGCAGAACTGTTCCAGATGTGAATGAAAAATCCCCTTTTTCTATGTTTTCATCACAAAGTTTCCAGAATTCAGGTGCAGAATCCCTGCCGTGGTAGTTGCAACCCCATGGCAGAACAGACGAATATGGAGTAAAATCATTAACTTTCCTGTGCAGATGGTAGTCGTGGACAAAAACTATCTTCTCATTCGACGACGAGAGAATCTCGCGCCATTCCGCCGCCGAAAGAAATGGCTTGGAAATGTCGTCACCAGGATCACCCCAGCAGAAGTTTGTAAGCATTGGAGATTTGCCAAGCCTCAAATATGCGGGAGATGAAAACCACTCGCTCTCAAGATATTTCAGCATTTCCCTGCCGCGGTCAAGCGCATCCTCCCTCGACTTCACACCCGGAGAAAACTTGGGAAACATCGAGCGGTCCTCCCAGCAGATCATCACTTTGAAATTCATCTTCTCCGCCATTTTCTTCATTGCGAGAAATCCGATGTTGTCGTACGGATGCTCCTTGCTCGGATCTGGCCCGTACCAGTCCGCGACAAAGGCGTCTATCCCTGCGAGTTTCGCAAGAAGAATGTGATATTCGCAGAGATCCGGATCCGCTGAGTCGTAGGGACCTATGTCCGGATAGAAGACCGACGATATGTCCCGCGCGCCGCAGTCCTTCCTGTTCTCAGGCTCATGCCAATACTTCTTGTCAATATTGTCCCTCTGGATGCGCCAGAAGCCCCAGGAGCCGGAAAATTCCGGCGTCTGAAACCAGGACATGTAGTGCGCCACGATCAAAGGTTTTTCCTTGGGCGACAAGTTGCCGTCCTCACCCTCAAGCTCAAAAGAGGACGCGAAGGCCGACACGGACAAAAGAATGAAATTTCCCAGCCTCATTTTTCTTGCTCCATTGCTTGCATTTATGATGATACGTGTCATCTTAATATCGCGCAGACATTAAAAAAGTCAAGTCAAGGGAAGGATTTCCGATGAAAACTACTGTGGATCTTTCAGGTTTGAAATGGAGTCTCGCAGGCTATTCGCCTTTTCAATGGGG
>DYRX01000007.1:0-3027 GCA_020718525.1 Victivallis vadensis | reverse complement strand
AACGGGAACGAGATTGCGAAATTCGCAAATTCCTTCATTCCGCACATCTTTGAAATCGGCTCCTCGCTCAGAGACGGGGACAACAGACTGCAGATCGTTTTCGAGTGTCAGCCGAGATGGCTTGGCCAGCTTGGCTGGACGTCCCAGATGACCGAGTGGAAAGTCCGTTTCAATTACACCTGGGACTGGCTTCCCAGGCTTGTGCAGATTGGCATTTGGGACGGTATTTTCCTTGAAATTACGGATGGAAATGAGATGGGGGAGCTCGAGCTGTCCAGCGGGAAGGATTCCTTGCGTGTCAAAGCCGGTCCCGGTAAAATAAGAGCGTCCCTACATGACGGAGGCAAATTGATCAGAAGCGCCGAATTTTCTGGAGAGCTTTCCTGGGACTCTCTGCCGGTTGAAACATGGTGGCCCAATGGACATGGAGACAGCAAGCTCTATGATTTGGAATGCGTCCATCTGGAGAGCGGCGAGATCCGCAGGTTTAAAGTCGGATTCAAATCGCTAGAATGGAGACAGTGCGAGGGTGCTCCGCCGGGTGCCGATCCCTGGATTTGCACCGTCAACGGAAAGCCAATTTTTCTGCAGGGAGTCAATTGGACTCCGCTGAAACCGAATTTTGCCGACACGGGAGATGACGAATACAGGAAAATGCTTGAAACGTATAAAGACATGGGATGCAACGTCTTGCGAGTATGGGGCGGCGCATTTCTTGAAAAGGAGATTTTCTACGATCTGTGCGACGAGCTGGGGCTTCTGGTCTGGCAGGAGTTTCCAATCTGCTCCTCAGGGTATGATAACTGGCCGCCCGAGGACGAGAGGTCAATTTCGGATTTGGAAATAATCGCGGAGTCGTATGTGAAGAGGCGCAGGCATCATGCGTCTCTCCTCTGCTGGTGCGGAGGAAATGAACTTCAGGGTGCCCTGGACGGTTCGAAAACGGGCTTCGGGAAGCCAGTGGATTCGGGTCATCCTCTAATTGGCAGAATAGAAAAAATCGTGAAAAAGCTCGATCCTGCGCACAGATTTCTAGCCACCTCGTCTTCGGGACCAAGATTTACGGCGGAAAAGAAGGACTACGGAAAAGGACTGCACTGGGATGTGCACGGCCCCTGGAATCCCGAAGCAGACGATTATTGGGAGGGGGACGACTCTCTCTTCAGATCCGAGCTTGGAGCTCCTGGAGCAAGTTCGGCGGCTCTCTCAGAGGCGTATTCGGACGGAATGCCCCTCATGCCGGCAAATATCGAAAATCCTCTTTGGAGAAGAAATCCCTGGTGGATACAATGGAACGACTTCATCAAGACGCATGGTCGTGAGCCTTCGGGAATAGAGGAGTTCGTCGAATGGAGCCAGAGCATCCAGGCAGAAGCGATTGAAAGGGCTATAAATTCCTGCAAAAGCCGCTTTCCGAAATGCGGAGGCGTGATATTGTGGATGGGGCACGACTGCTTTCCATGCACCGCAAACACGGCAATCATCGAATTCGATGGCAAACTGAAAAAAGCCGCAAGACGCGTTGCAGAACTCTTTCGGAGCCCGCAAAATTCTTGAAAATGCTTCATGCCGAGGCGTCAGAGATGAGGACAGGGGATGGCTTTGACTGAATGAGGGTTACAAGAAAATTCATTGCCGCAAAGGCTGGTGTTTCTCCGACCGCGGTTTTTGACGTGCTGTCAAAGAATCCCAAGGCGCGCATTGGCGCGGCGGCGCGGGAGAAAATACAGAAGATCGCAGACAAATACGGCTATATGCCCAATATGTCGGCAAAATCTCTTGTGACTGGAAAAACCTTCAACGTCGGAATGATCCTGAGATGCGCCATCACGGATTTTCTCAAAGATCCATTCACGCAGGAGGTCTTCCTCGGCGCAGAGTCGGAAATTGAAAGCAATGAATACGGACTCATCTTTTCCCTTCTGAAAGATGAGGAGGAATGGAATCCTTCCGTAAAAAGAATTCTCATGGGAAGTTCTGCAGACGGAATCCTTCTTATGGGAGCTGTCGGAGACAGGCTTATTGACTTTCTGCTGAAAAAATCCTTCCCTTTTGTCCTCATTGACTTCCTTGTCAAGGGCAGAAAGATCAACACTGTTCTGCCTGAAAACGAAAAAGGCGCACGCGAAGCCGTTGAACACCTGATCGGATCCGGATGCCGAAAAATCGTCTGCATAAACGGAATACATGGAAACAATCAGCATCAGAGCTATGTGGAAAGACCCGCCGGATATCTCCGCGCCATGGAGAATGCAGGACTCGATCACAGGATAGTGGAGACCGCCCCCGACATTGCGGGAGCTCAGAGGACAGTGGAAGGACTTCTTCTGTCTGGAGAGGAGCCTGACGCGTTTTTTGCGACGGGCGATCATATGGCGATAGGATGTCTCCGGGCGCTGAAGAAAGTAGCTCCAAAATCGCTGGCAAAAACAAGAATTATAGGATTCGACAATATTTCCTGGCTCGAGAATGAGACGCCTAAACTGAGTTCCGTCAATGTTCCGAAGATTCAGATGGGCCAGGAGGCCGCACGTCTCCTTCTTAAGAACATGGAGGAGCCGGGAACAGCTCCGAGCCTATTTAGATTGCCGACAAATCTGGTGATACGGGAAACCTGAAACATGGGGCGAATTTCAAGGCAGACAACGATTTTCTCCAATTTTTGTGCCTTATATCTTCACGCGGTAGAATGCTCAAGAAAAACTTGTTTCGAACGGGCTGTCGGGTGACCTTGGAGCGTTATAAACATGATTATTAAAAAGTTTAGCGCCCGCATCTGCGGGCTCGACCACAAGGAAACTTTGCGGAAAACACTCAATCTGCTTTGCCGAGATCCTTCCGCTGACATCGGCACCATGCTTCAGCACTCGTTACCGGTGCTGAAAAGCACGGCGTGAACAGCAACGTCAGTTTCAAAGGAGCAAGCTATAGTTTTTCAGATAAATAATTTTATTATTTTGCTGAAACTATACGTTCGTTTACTGAATCCGTACGTAAAGATTCGCTGAACGATGTAGTTCAGTGAAT
>DYRX01000136.1 GCA_020718525.1 Victivallis vadensis | reverse complement strand
TCGAAACAAGTTTCTCTCGGGCTTGCAGTTGACCCGGGAACGATATTGCAGACAGCCGGCAAATTATCCTATTCCCGTGAATTTCTATAGCTGGCTATTTTCATTTGGAACGATAAATTTCCGACAGGAATGGTGGGGGGTATTGGATATTTACTTCATTTCTGAATTGCCCCTGCGTCAAGCTTGAGATTGGATGGGATTATGATTGTCGAGTAGCAGTGCGTCTGGAGCAGAATCTTGAGCGAGTTCCATGTGGCGGGGAATCCGGCCAGCTCGAGCGTGTGCTCTATCCACCTCTGGAGATGGGACGCCAGGACTGTGATCGCCTTAAGAGCTTGGACGGGGGATATCCGTCTTCAGAGCGACTTCATCTTGGGCTCAAGGTACTCTATGCAACTGTTGAGAGTCGCAAGCCGGCCATAGTCGGCTTCCGGCACCTCAATCCGATATTTTTTCCTCAGCTCCATGACAATGTCAAGAAAATCCATTGAATCAAGCTCGAGCTGTTCCCTCAGCTTCTTGTCCGGATCAACGCCCGAACAGTCCCCGTCCGGAAGAATCTCATTTATTATGCCAACAACAGTGTCTCTTATCTGATCTCTCGTCATGTGACGCTCCTGACAGTTGAAGTCCGAAAATTTAGCGGGTAAAATAGCGTGCTGAGCGGATTTATCAAGCCGCCAGCAGAATATTCGCGAAAAAAATGAAGAAAAGACCGTCCATCAGCCTTTGTCGGAAAAAGCGACCAAGAGACTGGCGGCAAATGTCAAAGTGATTTCGCAAGAGCCCCCAAGTGCCAGGAAGAGCTCCGATAAGGGCGAAGATTTCATTCGCAGATGACTCGCAGATTCAGAAAAGATCGTTCATCTAAGAATGCATGTGGAAGAGTAGCATCCGACACTTATATTTTCAAGAAAGGCTGAGCTTTTGCGGAGCTGGCACTTTTCTCGTGCAATTCAACAGACTTCTGTTTGAAATATTGAAAGGTAAAATTAGCTTTGTTTGGTCTTGCAAATTCCTGCGGAAGGCATCGGAGCGGTCTTCTGCAGAAAATTCCAATCGGCTCCGAGCAAGGTTCGATAAAGCAATATGAATATGAAACGGTTTCTAGTTGTCTGCACTTTTGCGCTATTCTCGTCTGCCATGCTGATCTCAGGATGCACAAGTCAAAATCTGTCTTCTGATACCCTTCCTCAGGAAATGGAGCAGAACGGAGTCCAGTCGGAAAGAATCGTCGTTGTTGACGCATCCCTTTCCTTGATAGTTGACGATGTGGACGAATCAGCCAAGACTGCTCTTTCTCTGATAAAATCCTCCGGCGGCTATGTCCAGGAACAGGCGACAGGTCCGAACGGCTCTATGGAAATGAAACTCAGGATTCCCGCCGCAAAAATTGAAGATGTCCTTTCCGAGCTGGAAAAGCTGGGCGAAATAGAATCAAAAAAGATCGAAGCCAGAGATATGACAGATGCCTATATGGACAGGGAGGCAAGGTTGAAGAGCCTCCATGCTCTCAGGGACAGGCTCAAGACGCTTCTTGACAAGGCGGCGGATGTCAAGGACATCCTTCAGATAGAGAAGGAGCTGGCACGCATACAGGGTGACATAGACTCGATGGAGGCAAAAAACAAGATTTTGAAAGACAAGTCCGACATGGCAACAGTCGAACTCAACTTGAGGAAGGGAAAGATACTTGGTCCGTTGGGCTATGTCTTCTACGGTCTCTTCTGGAGCCTGGGGAAACTCTTTGTTATAAGAGATTGACGATGCGCATATGCCTGCGTGGCTTTGTGCGAGGGACAAGTTCTTGTCTTTTAACTTCGCGGCTTGGCGAGCTTGGCGTGAGGAGAAAAAGAATTGAAGAACTCCTCGCGCAAAGACGCAAGGGGGGCAGAGAAATATTCAATAATGAATTTTAATATTGAAGTCTGATCAGAGGATCGAACAGCAATGCGGATCGGACGAATTGAATTCGTCCCTCCAATGTGGAAAAATACCGCACACTGGAGGGGAATTGCTTGCAATGCACGCTTTTCCACTCTGTCTATAATGATTCAAATAGAGCGGGCTGAATAATTTCGGAAATCTCAACTTTTTTATGTCCACTACGGAGAGCAACACCTTGAAGTGAATTTTTTTCAAGATTTTCATTTCCCCATTGAGACCACCCTGTGCGGGCAAAGCGAGCAAATAGTTCAAGATATGGACCTGGCGAGCAATCTTCTACGAGGTCATAGATTTCATCTGGTTTTCTCGAATGTTCTCTCTTCTGAGATAGAATTATATTTGTCTGGGTTCGTCCTGCATCCAATGTGCGCATGTGGCCACGAATTCCAAATAAAATCAGTTCGGTGACATTGCGAAAATAAAAGCCGACACCCCTGCCATCTGGTCCACCATCTTTTCTTGTTTTAAACCAAACTATATTTGTCTTATAAGTAAAGCCCCAATTTTTCATAACTTCCAAGCCATCCGATAGCAATGCATTTGGAACCCAAAGATATAAATGGGCGTTTGCAGATGCAACATTCTTAATAGGCATTTCGCATATTTCATTTAGAGTCATGGTGGGATAGCGAAGCAGTCTCTGGTGCTCTGGCGCCATTTTTCCCGTCCTGTTTTCAAAACGCCACGGAGGATCAGCTAGAATTGTGCTAAATGTCTGATTGCCAAGTTTAGCAATAAAATCTTGCGAAGCGCCAGGTTGGGGGATATTAATTGCTTTGATCATAGAGACGTCCTTTTATTCCAAATACCAGGATCGGGCAACCACCACCGCCACCACCTTGTATTTTTGGTAGAAGCTTGGACATGTGCGTGGTGGAATTCCCATATGAGGAACCTCTTCCGAGATCATCAAATATTTTTTGCAGCTCATCGCATCGTGTCAGGATTATTCCGACAGAAACAACTCGCAAGTCGAAAAGCAATCTAAAATTATTCAGATCCCTATCATAGAATGGATCTTTGTTATTCCATTCCAATTCAAGGGCTATTCTATTTTTGAAACAGTCAACTTCATGAGTAGGAGATTCTATTTTGTTTTGATCTACGATTATACTTGTATCAAAATTTTTCGGAATCCAGCCCTTTTTTCTAAATTCCAGATCAATCCATTTTGCCAACGGGCTCTTATTTCCTCCCGGATTATTAATCCAACTTTTATTTAGCTTGAACCTTGCCAGAATATCGCAGATATCGTTAAATTCTTCCGGAAAATCCTTTGCCAATATCGCGCAAGCGTGCCTGTATTGGCATATTTCATAGTTTTCTTGAATATATATAGGAAAAAGATCCGTCGCCATTATAGGAACTCCCATGAAAAGCAGATATTGACAAAGTCAGCACGAACATAGCACGGGTTTCATTTTTGTCAATGGCTGGTAATTTCGGATAAGATGCCGACCTCATCGGGAATTGCAATAAAGATCTGCTCCGCCGGAATATTTGCGGCAAATCAGTAGGGAGCGGCGGTTTTTGTGGCGCACTCGAGCGCAATCAACGAATATGACGTCACAAGTTCGGGAACCGACTCCATCCACTTCCCTACCTGATTTGACCAGGAGCCGTCCGGCTTTTGCAAGGAGACGAGTTTTTTCACGAGATCCTGTCTCCAGTCGTGCGAAGCTCCGTCCGGAGTCATGATCATATCCTTGCCCATTACTGCATTTGCCTTGGCAAAAGTTTGCAGATAGTAGTAGAGTCCTTCCTCTCCGATGCCTGGATTTTCATCGAGTGTGTAGTTTTTCTCCGCCCATTCGACGGCGGCCTTCACCCGGGGATCATCCTTGCTGAGTTTCGCGTATATCATGCTTTTCAGTCCGGCGTAGGTCATGCTTCCATATGTTCTGAGGCTTTTTTCCGTATTGTCCTTTCCACCAGGACCTCTGCGCATCTTGTCAGGTGAAACATATACGAATCCACCGCGCTGCGGATCTTTTGGATCCTTCACTACCCAGGTCTGGTCGTTTGATTCTGGCAAATTCTGAAGCCGGCTGACGAATTTAAGGGCATTGCTCCAGGCGAGATCCGCCTTTTTCGCATCCTCAGGATTCCTGGACTTTGGCTCCCTGTCGAGATATTCCGTCAGGTGAAGTGCTTCGAGAGCCCATTGAGTGTTCGATAGGTCCGCGTGGACAGGTCCGCTGTTTCCGTAGCTGAATCCTCCGAAGACATCGCTGTCCTCGGGAGTCGGGTTGTTCGGATTTTCCTTTGTGAGCTGGCATGACTGGAGATATTTTCTTGCGCCTCGCATGATTTCCTCGTCGGCCGGATTGCCCATGATTGCAAGGGAGGAAAGACAGATCGAAGTCGTATAGACTGGATAATCTCTGGCACCGCCCTCTGGTCCCAGCCAAATTGATCCGTCCTTTTTTGCCATGGAGAGAATGTATTTTCTTCCTTTCTGCACGGCTTCGGCGACAATCGCCGGATGCTGAGTCTTTCCGCTCGAATGGAGCGCGATGCAGGCCAATCCTGTTATTCCAGGATGGTTGCACCATGACCCGTCGGGCTTTTGCATGTCCGTTAGAAAATTCACGCCTTTTTGAATCGCCTCAACAGGGGTTTTGTCCTGCCCTTTTGCGGAGCTTTCAGCTTTCTCCTGCGGAGCAGAGGCCTGCGGGACAATCTTCTCTAGATCCTGAGCGGTCAGTTGAAATCCCATTGTTGCGGCGGCGAGAATCGCGGCGCATTCTCTCATTGACAAATTCAGTTTCATTTCAGCTCTTCCTTTCTATTGGTTGACTAAATGCTTGTTCTTCCATCGCTAAGCAGTTTCAACGGCTCCTGCATGCCGCTTAACGCGGCAGGCCACAATGCGGCAAGGAGACAGAGTCCGAGTGTGAAGGAGCTTCCGAGCGTGATCTTTGCCCAAGGAACAAAAAATCTGGTCTCTAGTCCTCCGAAGAAGCTCATGTACTGTGAAATTGCAGTGCCAAAATAGCCTGCAGTCACACCGAAGGCGGCGCTGATGAGGCATGCGAGTATTCCGATTAAAAGTGATTCGGCGACAATCAGGCGAATCAGCCCGAAGCGGGTCATGCCGATTGAGCGGAGAATGCCCATTTCCCAGCGTCTTGCGCGCACCGACGCTGTGACTGTATTTACTACGGCAAGCGAAGATATGAGCAGTGTTATCAGCGGAATTTGGCACATTCCCCAGATCATGGAATCTGCCCTCATCGCGATTCTGTCTCTCACATCTTCCCTTGTCGAGAGACGCAGTGAATCGCCGAAATTGCTTGCACCAAACGCCCAGGTTCCCTGAGCATTTACTGGAGCCTTTTCGCCTGCATGCTCTTCGGCAATTTTCTGTATGGCGATTCCTATTTCATTCGTGTCGGCATCCTTCTCAAGGTTCGACCAGATGAAATTGGTCTTGTTGATCTTGAAATCGTTGCGGACATTCTCAAACTTGGTGAAGACCATTGCAGCCGATCTGCCACTGCGGCGTCTCAGGCCGGAAAATTTAGTCATCCAGTGCCAACCAGGCAATGAGACAGTTCCGGCTATCTTGTACTCGACAGGACTTTGGGAGTCAGGGGGGAGCACCTTGAAGGAATCTCCGATTTTCAGACCGGTGGCCGGCAGAAAATGATCCGGGACAATGCAGTAGCGCCCCTCTCCGAGCATCCTGATGCATTCCTCCCTCGACACCCCTTTGAAGTTCGGCCTTAAAACAGGATTATTCCCGCCGAAGGCCTTTTCCGGATCGAGCCCAATCATTATCACGTTGTCCTGCCTGGTGACAGAACTGCGTTCTTCGCTAGCAGTAATGTCGTCGGAGAAGAAGACCTGCTCGACCGCCAGGGGGATGCATTCCCCGGCTTTGACGCCTTTCAGCTTTTTTATCTGGTCGAATTCCGAGTCCGGGATGCCGCCCCTCTGAAATGAGACAAGCATGTCGGGAACCCAGTCGCCAGGAACGAAAGGCTGAAGCATGGTGTAGCCCCAAGTCATGGTCGAGAAGAAAAGGGAAAGGCCGATGGAAAGGGAGACGGTCGTTCCTAGCGTCCTCCACATGTTTCCTGTAAGCTGGGACTTCAGGAGCTTTTTGTCAAAGAATAGCAGACTTGCAATCAGTGGGCCTAAAAATTTTTCCACGACGAGCATCGCCATCGGAATCAGAAGGATAAATCCGAGCCCCATGCATGAGTAGCCGATGCCGGCATGTACCAGATAGCGCATCTGATCAGGAACGTCAAAGACGAATATGAGCAGTGGATTGACGGAGATGAGGACGAGCGCCGCAATCAGCGAAAACAATGGTGTCCTGAACGGTCTGATGCGGGCGATTGGCGCGAAGGCTTCTAGCGGCGATATTCTTGTCGCCTTCCAGGCAGGTATGGCGGAGGCGGCGACTGCGCCGCCAAAGGCGCTCGCGCCTGTCAGCATTATGCATGTGCTCCCGAGATGTGCCCCATTTTGAAATAGATCCGCCTTTGCCGCAACCGCGAACTTCAGTAGCACCCATCCGGCTCCCAGCCCGCCAATCCATCCGATCAGTCCAAAGAGCAGGCTTTCGAAAGCGATCATACCGGCGATCTGCATTCTAGTCAGGGCGACAGCCCGGAGCATCGCAAACTGCCTGCTTCTCTCGCTCACGCCCATGCTAAGCGTTGTGAGAATTATGAATATGGATGCCATCAGTGACATGCCTGTTGCAGAATAGGACTGCATCTTGGCGCTCGATGCGTTCCTGCCCTCTTCAAGCTTGTCTTCGAGTCCTTCCGTGTCGAGAATCTCGTCGGCAATCGCATTTTCGGAAAAATGTCTTCTCCATTTGGACACGAATGCCTGGGAGTCCGCCTCGTCCTCGAGACGGAGATATGCGAAGCTTGGCTTCTGTGCCCCCCCAAGGATTTCTTCAGCAGTTTTCATGGATACATAGGCGCTCAGCCTCGACGGACCTCTCGGCAGAGATTTTGGAGAAGGCATTTTTCCGGGACTCATTTCAGGCGTCATTGGCGACTGAGCAAGAATCCCGGCGACATTAAGCGTAAGTTTCTTTGCTCCAAGGGCTACGACAATTTCATCTCCGACTGAAATCCTGAGCTGTTCTGCCATGGCGGAACTTAGAACGGTCTCGTTCTTCTTGCCAGTTCCAGAGGGGATTGAAAGCCAGGCACCTGACTCCAAGTCGAAGGGGGCTTCTACTGCGCTTGTGCCAACGAGCACGGATACTCCAAATGGCATTCTAGGACGCCTCGGAGGCGCCCCCTGCGGAGCAGATGCAGTGTCAGAGCCGCCAGCTTTTTCCACGCCAATCTCAGGCTGTCCGCCAGGCGGTCTCTCTTGAGCACGTATTCCCTTGGGAGCACCGTTTTCGCGCCTGTTCTGAGAAGGAGCCTCTCCGCTAGAAAGTCCTGTATCTGCTCTGCGCCTCTTTGGCATCTCTGCGGCATTGTCCGTGTTTTTTAATGCATCGCCGGGAGCTCTGCGCATGGCTGGAGCTGGCGTTCCAAAAGGACTGAAAACTTGCCAGTCTGCGCGTGTAATTTTTACTGGAACCTGAACGACTGCCTCGATTTCTGCAATTGCCGGATCTTCTCTGAGCAGATCCAGGACCACCTCGGAAAGCTCCGGCAGATTGTCCGAGCCCGAAACCAGGAGCATGTCGTAGCGTCCGAGCGTCTTGCGGGCGGAATCCGAAAACTGAGCGACAAGGGCGTCGTATCCGCTGACGACCCAGACAACGAGACATGTGGCGGCAATCATTCCAAGCGAGCTCAGAATCAGCCTCGCCGGATGCCGCACTATGTCCGCAACGATCAGCTTCAATTCTATTTTCATCAGATTCCCCCCGAAGGCGGAGCGCCCTTCTCCACAATCGTCTGATAGTGCGCCGCCAAAGAGTGGGCGTCCTTGAAGGCGGAAGTGCTGAAACTGTCAATGAGCAAGGCGTCTTTGAGCACCATTATGTTTCTCGCCCATATCGCGACGGAAGGCTCGTGCGTGACTAAAATAATCGTCCTGCCATCCTTGTCGGAAAGCTCTCTCAGAAGCCGGCAAAGATTCTGTCCGTTCACCGAATCCAGACTGCCTGTCGGCTCGTCGGCAAGAATGATAGATGGCTTGTTGATGAGCGCCCTGGCTATTGCGACTCTCTGCTGTTCGCCTCCGCTCATCGAATCGGGTCTATGGCTTAGCCTCTGCTCGAGCCCGAGCCGCACCGCCAATTCCTTCAGCGAGGCTGAAAGCGCCGCACCGCCATGTCCGTCGGACAACGCCGGCAAAAGGATATTCTCCTCTGCAGTAAGAGTGGGAATGAGGTTGAATGACTGAAAGACCAGACCGACACTTCTGCGACGGAAAAAAGTCAGCTTCCTGTCCCCGAGCCTTGTTATATCTTCTCCGTCAACAAAAATCTGCCCTGAATCTGGGCGCGTCAGTCCGGAAAGCAGATGGAGAAGCGTGCTCTTTCCAGAACCGCTAGCCCCCATCACGGCGACAAAATCGCCTTTTGCGACCTCGAAAGAAACCCCGCCCAGCGCCTCGACCGATGAACTGCCCTGACGGAATCTCTTTACAAGCTGATGAGCCCTGACAACAAGTTCCTTCCTAAGCATCTTCACCTCTTCCATTGATGGATGAATTATTGCTATGAGTAAAATTCAACTGCTAGAAGACAGAGAGAGTCTCCGTCCTTTTTGACTGTGAAATAGTATGCCCCGGATTCATTGAACTCGCACATGACATAGTAGCATCCTGCCTTCCGGTCTGATTGGACATAAGATATTTTAAATGCCTTGTCCTTTAGAAAATCCAGTGTTTTAATCAGCTCCTTTCTGGATTCCGGATTAGCAGGAAGCTTGATTTCAGGCATTTTTCCAGCTTTTGACTCCCTGGCTCTGCGATATTCGCGAAAAATTGAAGCTACAAAATTTTCAACGGTCCTATAATCCTGAGATGCAGTCTCTATCAGTCCGCTATCGTTCTGATTGTCGGATTCGGGGCATATGTATTTTCCACGGTTCAGATAGAAGCGTCCAAGCGCAAGAAACGAAACGACAAAAACAGCGCCAAGGACAGAGACAGCCGCCGCCCAATATGCAAAGCTCACCAGCTTCCGTGCAGATGCCCTTCTCTTTTCCTGGAAAGCTTTGCCCTCCTTAACTTCGGAAATCTTCTCGAACAAGCCACGCTTTGCCTTCTCCGCCTTCTCCTCCTCAAGAAGACGCTTCCTCCTTTTCGTCTCCTCTATCCTCTCCCTCAAGTCCCTGTGTATTTGAAAAGACATTTCATTCTCCAAGCTTATTCCATTGTTTTCACAAAATCAGCTTCCTTTTTCAGATACAACTACCTGAACGAGACATCTACTGAGTCAGGAAAGTAGCCAAGCGGCAAAAATTTGATGCTTGCATTGGCTGGTCTTGCGCCAAACGGAAGAAGCACATGGCTGGGATTTTTCGTCCAAGACAGTCCAGGCGCAAAGTCATGTCCGTAGTTGATCGTATTTTTCTTGAGCCTTATTCTCCCAACATGATTGTCTAGAAATGACGAATTCATCGCGTTATTGTGACGAAAGGCGTATCTGTTCAGACTGCTTGCCGACGCTTTGACCATAACTGGAGAGGTCAAGGGATATGTCTCGCCCTGGGTAGGATAATCCAGTCCCTGATACTGGAAATCCATCCAAAAGGCAACGTCTGTTGGCTGTGCCATCTTCAAATCCTCGGGCTTTATCCAGTAAGGTGTAGGACCTGTGCTTCGCATACTCCTGGAATCGGAACAATTGTTGCCATTTACCCCGATGCTCACCCTGACGTTGACTGTTCCCTGAGCGCATTCGGCGAGCCTTCCGAGCTCAAGCGTCTTGTCATCTCCGGGACACCTGACAATATTTTCCGGCCAGACTTCCTTGGTCTTGTCGAAATAATTCAGAAAAGCACTAGCCTTCTGGAGATAGTTCTGTGCGTCAGGATAGAATTTCCAGTCGTTCACATAGTATTGGGTTGCCAAGCCGTATTGTCTCATGAGACTGGCGCAGGCAATCTCCTTTGCCTTATCTTTGGACTTGGTCAAAGAAGGAAGCAACAAAGACACCCTCATCCGCCGAAAAATATTTCAAAATTGCGATTTTCGCATTTCTAGGTCTCCTCTTCTTCGCCTCGATCTACGCGTATGTCTCGTTTTACAGACAGAACATGAAGGATGTGGTGATGCACTACCTGCCCACGCCTGAGATCTGCGCGACACTGAGCGAGGAGTTCGCAAAATCCCTGAAATCCAGCGTCATTGCTCCCGATGACGATCTCCCTGCCCCTGACCGTGAAAAAATAATGGCAAGTCTCTCAATATTCAAAGAAGAACCTTTTGGCATTTCCTCCGTGCATAAAGCTGGAACTGGAGAGGACGGAAGACAGCTTTTCAAGATAGCATGCCTGACCAGAGACAAAACTTTCGAGTTTCTTGTTGACTACTCGAGGGGCGAATGCAAAATCCTGTCCTCAGACTCCAGACGCAACGAATATCCTGTTGATTTGTGACAGCGGCACTCCAAAGGCAAGGGGGGCTTGACGTGTCAACAGCTGCGTGATTTTTTCCAATTTCAGCGGTATAAAAGTTTCCATT
>DYRX01000446.1 GCA_020718525.1 Victivallis vadensis | reverse complement strand
CCAGCAGATACGCTACCTCATCCATTTATTCCCGCTTCTGGCGATTCTCGTCGGCGCGACAGTTTCCCGCGTCCGGGACCGGAAGATCGTTTATCCCCTGTTGCTGCTTATGATCGGTGGAGGCATCGCCTTCAACTGCCTTCCTATCGCCCGGGATTTCATCAGGACGTCCCCGCTCAAAGTGGCAGTCGGCCTTGAATCCCGCGAAGATTTTCTCTCCCGGATGGTTCCAGTCTATCCGATGTACCGATTCGCCAACGAAAACCTCCCCGCCGACGCAAAGATCTTTCTCATTTACATGAAGAATTACACCTTTTTCTGCAAACGCGACTGCACCAGCGACGCGGCTTTGGCGTAATCGGCGAATCGGAGGATAATTTACGATCATGCCAAGCGAAGAAAACAGCCCCGTTTCCCCTGCTGTTTTTTTCGTTCCATACTTCGAGGGTCTTCCTGAGGTTCGCCGTTCCTTCTCTTCGTTACGAAGTTCCTCCAGTGCTGGAGGAGCCCCGGATGGCCGGAAACGCAATTCAACCCCGAGATATTTCAGTGTTTCAAAAAAGAACCGGATACCGTGCTTCGGCGGGTATGACGACTATTGACGAGTTCGTCAAGAATAAACCTTTCAAATAATCCAATCAATGTGTACAATTCGACAAGTATATACACACAGGAGGCAGGAAATGAGAACGAACGTAGTCATAAATGACGATCTGATGGAATCCGCTCTCAAGATATCAGGTTTCAGGACAAAAAAGGAAGCCATCGAAGAGGGCTTGAAACTGTTGGTGCAGGTCAAACGCCAGAAAGAAATTACGTATTTTCGGGGAAAACTTGAATGGTCCGGTAATCTCGAAGAGATGAGGTTAGACAAATGATCGTCGTTGATTCATCTGTCTGGATCGACTACTTCAACGGGGCTGAAACGTCTCAAACGGACTGGCTGGATTTTTCACTTGGAAACGTCCCCATCATAACAGGCGATCTTATTCTTACCGAAGTTCTTCAGGGATTTCGTGACGATAAAGACTTCGCCATAGCAAGGGATCTTCTCCTGAGCGTCCAATGTGAGCCGATGGGAGGACAGGCAATAGCCCTGGAGAGCACTATGAACTATCGATTTCTGAGGAAACAGGGTGTGACCGTAAGGAAGACCATCGATGTCATTATTGGAACTTTCTGCATTCACCACCAGCTTGCATTGTTGCATGCCGACAGGGATTTCGACCCTATGGTTAAGTTTTTAGGTCTGAAGATAATCGATACATAACCAAACAGTTCATCCGAATCTGTCCCGGTTCGTGCAACTCGCGGGGCCAGTCTCTGGACACTGAAAAAACAGAGGTTTTAGCCGAAATGAATGCCTTCCAGATCGAAGGCCGATATCCGGAATCACCCACGAAACCACCCGCCAAGGCGGGGGCGCCCTGGCATAGAACCATGACCGCCGGTCATTTATGAACATCAAGCTTCGCTTTCCGTGAAGGCAAAACTTTTCAACCGTCGTCAAAAGCAAAGTTATAATAGCGAGTTATCTTATGTCGAATCTCGGCAGAGTTTTTGAGACGGCGCCTGCATCTGTGAGCGGCGACCTGAAAATGCATACATGATGGCCTTACGAAAAGGGCTTTTTTTATTCCGGTTATTTCATCGTTTTCAGATTCATGCGGCTCCGGTGGAGCATTGCAAAAGACCTCATCGGAGGGCAGGTTGTCAAGCCCCGGCGGGATTCATGCCGATGAACCAGGACATGCCCCAGTCAATCGGGAACGAACCTCTTGCCGCCCTTCTCACCTTGCTTGCGATTCTGGCAGCGATAAGAATGGCACTTACCGATAACGCCGCCACACGGGAGCGATTGCTGCTGCCCGGTTTTTTACCCGGGCTTGCGCTTTTGGCCAAGGTATCGGCAATCTTGATCTTCCCGCCGCTCCTTCTTTTCATCTCGTTGGAAATGCTCGCCTCAAGCGGGACAATCCGGGTCAGAACTAAACTTGGCTCTACTGTGCCGATCGGCAACTATACGGTCAAATGCTTTCCCTGCAAATACAAATCAACGATGGAGCTTGTCGGCTGACCCATTTAATTTCGATAGGAATGTGAAGAGGTTGGGTCTGAAATAATTGCTTGACATAAATATCAATATTGATACTATATAAGCCATGGCCAA
>DYRX01000135.1 GCA_020718525.1 Victivallis vadensis | reverse complement strand
TGCCTGCGCGCTCGCGCAAGCAGGTCTGCCTGTGCGAGCACGCAGACAGGTCGGTATCGGGATCGAATATTATTCCCATGCATCGATTCCGATTCCGATAGCGACCCCGACCCCGATTGAAGCAAATCCGACACATGCATTTTCCATATAATTATAATTTCCCCCATATACGGGTAAGGAAGCCTGGATTTGAGATTCCTTTGTCCAGATTAGCCTCAGGAGGCAAATCTCGATTCGCCTGCTTTCCATTTGGAGGGATTACTGCATTGCCTTATTATTGACGCGACACTCGCCTCTGCCATTTTATCCACCGGCTGAGCATAGCTCCTGATGCCAAGGGCTATAGCCCTCTGAGAGCCGTCAATGCTGAACACTCCGCATTTCTCTGGAATATGGGGCTTGACGGCGACGGCGACGACATCGTTCACGCAGACAACGGCCGGGCTTAACCCGGAAGTTCTAGACGCGAAGAACTTGTGGCATGCCTGTTTTGCATCAGAACTTCCGCAGTTCCAGGGAATTGAGAAAACTTTGAACGGTATATTTTTAAGCGCGCATTCTTTTTCGAAGGCATCTCTGCGCTCCAGGTTGCTGTCAACATCAAGCCCTGATGAATCAACATATGCGAGATTGGAAAAGCCCGAAGATGCGGCGTCGGAAAGCAGAGATTTGATTGCATGCTTGTTGTCCAATGCAACGAAGTCTGCGCAGGGACCTGGCTTTATCCGGTCAAAAAAGACAAGGTTTGCTCCGCAAATCCTGAGCCTCTCGAAGAGCCGGATGTCCAAGGACTTGTCGAAGCCCCAGACAATCATGTTTTTTACGCCCTTCATGAGCATTCTCACAGACATGGCTTCCTGGGATTTCGTGTTCTCCTCGGTGACTGCCAGTATTGTGAGGATGTCTTTGCGATTGCATGCGTTCTGGACCGCCTCGATGAAATCCCTGGCGAAAGGATCGCGGAGCGTCGTGAGCACGGCGATATGTTCCGGACTGCCCCCATGCCCTATGAATGCGCTGGCGACCCTTGTTCCAGATCCGTGGTCTCTTGAAATGATCCCGTCTTTGGAAAGAGCCTCGTATGCGGCGCGGACCGAGACTCTGCTAGCCTTGGCAATCTGCGACATTTCCCGCTCAGGAGGGATCTTGTCGCCCGGCATGTAGCGCCCGGACAGGATGCCGGACACAATCCTGTCCCTTATCCTGGATGTCACATTGCTTTTCACAGTGCGGTCGAGGCCGGGTCAAGCCTTTCTATGATGTCCTCCTGTATTGCAGGCGAAAGATCGAGGAAATTGACAAATGTGCCGTGTATTCTCATGATGTATATTCCTGATGGAGCATATTTGCCAGGATTGTTCATGACTTTCCTCAGATGCGAAGAATCGTCAATGTTGAAATAGACATAGAATGGACTTGCGGATCTGCTTTTTGAATCGAAATTGAATAGGGGCGAAATAACCCTGTCTCTGAGCGCGCGGCCTTTTTCTGCATTCCCCTTGAATGTGCTGAAGTCTCGTGGGGCCAGTCCAAGATGGGAGGCGTAGCCTCCGGAGAATGAATCGAAGGGCAGGCGCGATGATGAAAGCATCCTGTCCTGGATTCCGCCTTTTGATACGCCGGGGCGGGGATCAATGCCATAGCCGAGCATTTCCCTGGCTTTGCGCCCGTCAGGGGTAGCTCCAACCCAATATCCATAAAGGAGATGCGTTGTTGGAGTAGAGAAGTCGGGCGTGTATGCGGAGCCCGCCGGATTTTTGCATGCCGAAATTTTTTCCGACACTGTCATGGCTATTCTGGCGGCAAGCCTGTCTGCATCCTTGCATCCGTTTCCGTATTTAGGAGCGGAAAGGAGAAAACCCCTTATATCCTCTGCGCCCTGAAAGTCCTTTCTGAGGGCATCGAGAAGCCTTTCCGGACTTGCAAGCCCCGACTTTCCAAGCTCTGCTATCGCGGCAATGGAGTCGGAAAGCACGCTGAGTCCATGGACGAGACAGCCGCTTCCAAAATATTTTGTTCCCGGATTTTTAGAATCCCTCATGTCTCTGCCGCTCTCAAGGCATCCCATCATTGCCGACGAGAATGGCGCCGCCACAGTTCCAAGCGCTTCGACGCACTTATTGGCGGCGGAAACCATTTTGCTGAGAAAATAGTCGAACTGCTTCCAGTACGCAGACTCCATGTCTTCGCACACGGACTTGAAGTTTTTGTACCCCAATTGCTTCCAGGACAGGCCTATCTTCTTGCCGCTGATGAGAGATGCTCCGTCGTTGAGTGTGAGCTCGAGTATCTTTGCGAGATTGAGCCAGCTGTTCGTGGTGTTCCCGTTCTCCTTTCCCATGACGAGTGGTTCCTGGCATCCGGCTATGGAGTAGTCGCCCAAGTCCTCCTTATCAAGACCTTTTTTCTCCAGAAGTCTGAACATCATGTCGTCATTGAAGAGCGATGGCGTCGAGTGCCCCCTGGAAAAAAAGAAGTCCCCCATCTTCTCATATAGCTTTTCCGGACTTTTACCATGCAGTTTGACTGACAATGCCGGCTGTGGATTGTTCGATCGGCGGAATGCCTCCAAAACAATATAGCTCATTTCGTTTGTAGCGTCCGAACCGGAGCTGTCTTTGCCGGCCACCATGATATTCTGCGATATGGCCCAGCATCTGTCTCCCACCATGAAGAAGGCCAGCAGATGGCGGACGAGCTCTGCCGCTTCGTCGAAAGGCAGGTCCTTGAGGTAGGGCATAAGTGTTCTGTCCAAATTCCCCACGGAGAAGGCATATGGATTTGGCGACTGCTCAAGACAGAGCACCTGCCAGAGCAGGGCGAATGACTGTATCGCCTGGTGAAGATTCTCCGCGCCTTTCTCCGGAACCCTCGCACAGTTTTCCGTAATCAGGCGTAGCCGTTTTTTTTCCATCGGATCTTTTCTAGACGAGGTAAGCCTTGAGGCAAGTTTTGCGTATCGCAGAGAAAGGATGGATGCGGCACGCAGGCTGTCCCGCATCGTTTTCGGATAGCCGCCGAGCTCCGACGCCTCTGCGGAAGCACCAGCAATCCCGTTCTTCAGAAAGGGTCTGAAATCTGGCACGACATGCCCTGTTACAGGCTCTACAAAAAAGGCGACCTCCTTCGTCGCGTCCCCGGTGGCTCCGTAGATCTTCTGAAGATTCCGCACATATCTTGTCTTGCTGTAATAATCCCTGACTTTGCATATTCTCTGCTCAGAAATGCGCCGCGACGGCCTGATGTCATTGTAAACTGCAAGCGGATCGCAGTAGCCGGCGAAGCTTTCAACCTTGAACGCCGGATTTATCAGCGCGTAGCTCGGCGAGAACGCGTCGTCCTGAGTTCCGGCTATCGCTGAACCTTCAGGTATTGACAGCGGCATGCGCGCCACGCATCCGCAAAGTATTTCAGACTGCGCAGACGGAGAGTCCGGATCGCGTCCGCTCCTTTCGAGCTCCTCGCGTAGTTCCATCTTGATCTCCTGATAGAGAAACCATCCGTCGAGAATCTTCTGCGAACGCTTGGCGGCAATAAGCTTTTTCAGACCGTCTTCGAAAATTTCTGATTTTTTCATTTGAATCCTCCTTTGTCAAGTGGTATTATACGACAATACCAATATTTTTTCAATGCACTTTCTTGATAAAAGGAGAAAAAAAATATGAGATTCATGGGTTTGGACATAGGCACGAGCACAATTTGCGGAGTGGTCATTGACGCATCCGAGGGAAGGGTTATCTCCTCGGTCACGGAGAGAAATCCTGGCTCGATCAGAGGCTCGGAACCATGGGAGGCATTGCAGGCGCCCGAAAAGATATACAGCACTGTACAGGGAGTGATGAGGCGTCTTCTTAGAGATCATAGTCCTGTCTCTGGAATAGGTCTGACTGGCCAGATGCACGGAATATTGTATCTTGACGGCAAGGGGAGGCCGCAGAGCCCTCTTTACACTTGGCAGGACGGAAGGGGGCGCCAGCCCTTGAGAGGCGCAGGCACTTACGCTTCCTTTCTCTCCGAGAAAAGTGCTTATCCGCTTTCAAGCGGCATGGGAGCTGTCACGCATTTCTACAACATCAGGAAGAAGCTGGTGCCGGATGGAGCCCGTTCATTCTGCACTATTCACGACTACGCGGCGATGCGTCTCTCAGGACTTTCAGAGCCTATGACTGATTCCGGGGACGCGGCGAGCATTGGCATCTTTGATCTTGAGAAACTCCGCTTCGACGGTGACGCCATATCGTCCGCAGGAATGGACGCGTCGTTCTTTCCGAAGATTGTCCGTGGCTGCGTGGAAATAGGAAAAATGAAGGATGGGACAGGCGTCTATTCGGCGATAGGAGACAATCAGGCAAGTTTTCTTGCAGCGTCAGGAAGCCTCCGGAAATCAATCCTTCTCAATATTGGAACAGGAAGCCAGGTATCGGTGCATCTGCGAAAATTTATCCGGGTCGAGGGGCTGGATACGCGTCCATTCATGGATGGCGGATACCTTCTTGTCGGTGCTCCGCTTTGTGGCGGAAAAGCCTATGCGATATTGAAAAAATTTTTCGAAAGCACGGCACAGCTTTTTTCATGCGGACCGGGAATTGACTACTATTCCGCAATGTCTGAACTTCCGTTTCCTGACGAGATTTCCGGGCTTCCAATTGTTGACACAAGATTCGATGGTTCTCGAAGGGAGCCATCCTGCCGTGGAGCAATAGGGAATCTCACTGTAGACAATTTTACAGCCGAAAATATTGTCTCCGCCTTTCTGCGGGGGATTGCGACGGAGCTCTTTGAATTCTACAGCCTGTTTCCGGAATCAACGAGAAAAAGGTGTAGTCGTCTAGCCGGTTCTGGAAATGGACTCCGGGCAAATCCACTGCAGAGGAGGATGGCCGAATATGTATTTGGAATGAAACTGCATCTGCCCGACTGCCAGGAAGAGGCGGCATGCGGCGCGGCTCTCAGCGCCGCCGTTGGAAAAGGCTTTTTAAAAAACTACGATGAGGCGGCAACTGTGTTTGGTAATAAATAGTTCTAGACATGTTTGCAAGTGCTCTACCCTGCATTGACCATCCAGCCGAAAGTCAGGGAAAAACTCCAGCTTTTCCTGGATCAGGCATCTGAAGGAATCGAAAGGGCAGGAGGTGGAAAAACTGCATTTAAGCTCTGGGACAAAGATGCCTGAGATGGAAAAGGAGGGATTTTTATTTGCGATTGTTGAAATCAGCCCCTTAGGGACGCAACTGCTTGTAGCTGGCTTTGTCCAGAGCGGCGGGAATTTGTGCAAGTCTGACTTCTTTCACAGAAATCCGCGTTTCGTCTCCGCAGTGTCTGAACGGAGCCAGAAATGCTATTCCAACTATTTCCGAAGATTTTGGCGGAAGCATTTTTGCGAAATTCGCAGATCCTTCGGCGCCTTCGCCATAACAGCAGAGGAAATCATTGAGGGGTACAATGAGCCAGCGCCATTCGTCCGGAGGGAGAAGCGCCCTTGCATGGTAGAGGGAGAAATCGTTTTTCCCAGCTTCACCCCAGCCCATGAAGGCGTCGAAATTGAACGGCGGCTTCTTCGCCCAGTCCACGGAGACTGAAAATGCCTTCCAGTCGAAGGCGGAGCATGATGGAGAGGAGATGAGAAGGATGTCGAGGACTGCGCCTGGCGGCGGAGATTTTCTTGGAGATGCTTTGATCTTCAAAGCAATGGCGTTGCATCCATTGACTCCATTTATTTTGATTCCGCCGAAGACCAGCTCTTCCGCGAATCGTTTTGTGAAGACAACGCAGTCTTTTTCGAAACCGATTTTTGGCGGAGGATGCCATACGCGGACTTTTCCTGGCTCGGTTTCAATCTTTGTCCTTCCATCTGGAATCTCCCCCACAAGCACCGGGACGGCACCGTTCGGGCGGAGCTTTTCCTCCAGCGTGAGCGTAAATGCCCTTTGATGATCGGAAGGATTTGCGAAATTAGCAAGAGTCTCGCTGTTTTCAGGCGCTTTGGATTCGTCCGAACTTGTGATTTGCGCTCCGCCGACTCCCTGCGACATATATTCGATCGAGGCGACTTCCAGTTCGCCCGACGAGCCATTTAACGCATAGAGAGAAAGAGGCTCCTGCACCCATCTGCTGTATTGGGGACGAGGTAGTCCGGAAGTCCTGCCAGCTCTCCTCATGTTTCTTGAAAGATTGCCGTTCAAGTCGAAATCAAAAGTTTTCCAATCGCCGGACTTGTCAGGGATGATCTCGATCTCGGGGCTGAAGACGTCACTGCATCCGAAATAAACTGTAGGACCGCCGAGGCAGACTTTGAAGGATCCGCTCAGAGCCCTGGCTTTTATTCGCACGAAGTCGCATTCCGGCGGCAGATACGTGTGCCTTGTCCTGAGAGTCTGTATTTTGTCCATCTTCTGCCAGGGGAATTCAGGAGAGATGCGCAGTTTGACGGATTCCGGAGATATTTCATATCCGCTGAAACTGCCCGCATTGGCCTTGAGCTCGGAGCTCCAGGTGTGGTGTGAAATAGGCGGGATCTGCTTTCCAAACGACGAAGCTGTGTCGAGAAAAAGACCTTTCTCGGCTGAAGAGGCTAAAATTGCGAATCCCATCAATGCGAGCGGGAGCAGTGTTCTCATTTTGCTTTCCTTTTTTTGTCGTTTGCTTTTCCGTATCCGCAGAGACTGCGAATTTCGCAGTTTTCACAGTCGGGCGCGCGCGCCCTGCATCTTTTCCTGCCGTGTACAATGAGAAGATGGGAGAACTCCGTAAGAAGCTCTTCCGCCAGATTGCGGCAGACATATCTTTCGATTTTTGCCGGATCTCTATTCTCCGATATGCCCATTCTCTGCGCGATTCTTGAAACATGTGTGTCAACCGGGAAGGACGGCAGTCCGAACGCATTGCCGAGAATGACGTTTGCAGTCTTTCTGCCCACTCCCGGCAGAGAGACGAGCTTGTCCATTTCAGCGGGAACAGCCCCGGCGAACTTTTTGCAGATCATTTCTGAAGCGTGCGCGATGTACTTTGCCTTTGCATGATAGAGACCGATTGGCTTTATGATTTTTTCTATCTCGCCTATTGTCGCGTCTGCGAGCAGATCAGGAGTCGGGAAACGTTCGAAGAGAAATGGAGAAACGGCGTTCACTTTGGCGTCGGTGCATTGAGCAGACAGGATTGTGCAGACAAGGAGTTCGAAGGGGTTTTTATGCGCAAGGAAGCATTTTTGCGGACCATAGGTCTTTTCCAAAATTCTGTATGCTTCAGGCAGTCTGTTCATGCTCGATCAGAATTTCTCCATGGTTTGGCACTGCGTCGAAGCAGAGCTTGTCTCCTGCAATAAATTGTTGCAAGGCTTGTCCAGCCTGCGAAATTCGCAAGGATCCGATGGTGGAGGTCTTTTGTATGGAAAGGGTGAGCGGCTCGTCGTAAAGGGGATCCAGAGGGCAGTCAAGAGAGATTCTGGAGGCGGAGCTTCCTTCAATGCGGGAAATGCGGACCGTCGAGCTGTCGCGCTCCATCTCATATTTGTAGATGCTTACAGGATCTGAGCTCCAGATCGAGCTTTTGTTTTCAGAGACGAAGTCGAGGAGTTCGGTGAAAATTGGCAGATCAATTGACAGCCATTCGCCGCCGACGCCATGAAAGCCGATCACGATTGGACTGCCCGTGGAAATGCCAGCCTCGACCAGGGCTTTAAGCTCGCTGGCGGTTTTCACGTGGACTCCCGCGGAGCGTCCTGCGCTAGTCGGCCGCACTATCAGATTGTATTTTTTCAGGGCTTTTATTTTGTCTTCCTCTGGCACGTCCCATTTGCATCCGCCGGGATATGCGAAGGAAAGAAGGCGCGGAATCTTTCTTTCAGGCTTGAGTCCGAGCACATATTCGTTGCATGCGGCGATCTCGCCTTCGCCATCGTCAGCATTTTTTGCTCCGCTGTGGGTCCAGGAGTGGTTCGCAAACTCCATATTGGTCTTTGCGGCGACCGAATTCCAGGCGGCATGGTCGAACCATTTTGCGCCGGGATTCAGGTAGAATGTGCCGATCAGATCTCTCGCGGACAGAGCCGGTATCGCGTTCTTGATGTGGGATTCGATGCTGTCGTCGAAAAACATCATCAAGGGCGATATTTTTCCAGACTTCCATTTTTCAATTGAAACTTGAATTTCCATGACAGGCAGGCGCCTTTCTATGTGTCGGATTAAAACAATCTTTTCTCCAAAACTGCGCCTTTATTTTCTGAACAAACGACTGCTCTGCATAAGGAGCAAGATCGGTTTTATCCTATTATTTCCTGAGTCCTACTCCATTTTATCTTAAACGTGCCCAAAGTATAATGCCGCAGAAGGATCTCATCAACGCAAAAGCGGCAAATAATTTCAAATATTTATTAGACTAATCCCAGTTGAGAGGCTAAAGTCCTAACAGAAAACTAACATTGCGGATCTTTTTATGAGCAAAATTAAGACGTGTTTCCTGTTTCTCGCAAGTATTTTTATATTTTGCGGGTGCGCTGATAGTGGAGATGACAGCAGGGTTGATCAGATCAAAATCATTTCGGGCAACAACCAGTGTGCCGCCCACGATGAGCTTTGTCAAAAAACACTGGTCATTGAACTTCTCGGTCCTCCAAAGAAGGGTTTTTTAGGAAGTGGCGGAGCAAGAAGTCCAATAGAAGGAGTTTCTGTATCCTTCAGCACGCAGGACTCTTCCGGCACGGGGCCAAAAGTCGAATGCGCAAATCCGCTTAGCGACCATGGGGGTGTCGTAAGATGCAAAATAAGAGCCGGAAAAAAGACCGGAGACTCCTACATACTGATAGAAGCCGACGGGCATCCGAAGGCGAAAGCAATGGCAAGAGTCGTTTCCGGAGTCTCCATTTCGGGAGATAGACAGCAGGGACGGACAGGGCAGACTCTTTCAGAACCTTTCCGGCTGAAGATTCAGGACAACTCATCCTCTCCAATATCAGGAGTCCCCGTCTATTTTCAGATTGTTTCGGCCCCGGAAGAAAAAAGCAAGGCGTCATGTAGTCCGTCAAATCTGCTCAGCGATGGAGACGGAGAGGCATCCAGCAAGTTCAAGCTTGGCAATGCGACGGGCACCTACAGGGTCATGGCGGAGCTAAGCGATCCGGAAAGGGGTCTGCACGTCAGGGGGATTGAATTCTGCGGCATGGGGCTGAACATATGGAAACTTGTTTTTGTCGTCGCAGGAGGGCTTGCCATCTTTATTTTCGGCATGAAAATGATGAGCGACGGCCTGCAGATAGTGGCGGGCGACAGAATGAGGGAGATACTTAGGTTTTTCACTTCAAACAGCTTGAGCGCGGTTTTGGCGGGCGCAGTAGTGACAGGCATCGTTCAGTCGTCGAGCGCGACTACAGTCATGATTGTCGGGTTTACAAACGCCGGAATCATGAGTTTGCGCCAGGCAATTGGCGTCATATTCGGAGCCAATATAGGCACCACTGTCACAGCCCAGATCATTTCGTTCAAAATAAACGATCTCGCATTTCCGGCTATTATTGCAGGAGTCATAGTTCTTCTTCTTGCAAAGAAATCCAATCTGAAAGGATGGGGACAGGCAGTTCTCGGCTTTGGGATGCTGTTTTTCGGAATGATAATCATGGGAGACGAGCTGAAAAAAATCGCGGACTTCCCAGAATTTGTGAACTTTTTCAGGACATTCGACTGCGAGCCGGTGAATGGAAGAATGCCCATTGGAGCGATAATAGGCGCGATAGGCATAGGAACCGCGATGACCGTTCTCATACAGAGCAGTTCAGCGACCATCGGAATTGCCTTGGCGCTCGCATCAAGCGGGCTTCTGAACTTTTGGACAGCAGTTCCGCTGATACTCGGAGACAATATCGGCACCACCATAACGGCCGTGCTCGCGTCAATAGGGACAAACGAAAAGGCGAGACAAACGGCTCTTTCGCACGTCATGTTCAATGTACTGGGAGTCATGTACATGTTCATTCTTTTTTTTATACCTTTTCCCGGAACCGACATACCGATATTCATGTATTTGGTTGATGCGATCACTCCCGGGGAGGTCTTTGGTGAGATTCCGCAGAACATCGAAAGGCACATAGCTGTAGCGCACTCGATGTTCAATGTCTGCAATGTTCTGCTCTTCCTGCCTTTCATCGGATACTTCGAAATTGTCTGCAACAAGATCATCCGGGTCAAGGATGAGAGCCTCGTTAGAACAACTGTTCTGGAGCCACATCTTCTGGATTCTCCGCCAGCCGCGATCGAACAGGTTACCGTCGAGGTTTCTCTAATGCTTGACGAAGCTTTTTCAATGTTGCGGAAAGTGATGGACGAATTTTTCTTTGCCGGACATTTCAATGAGGAAACAGCCCGCGAAATTGAGAAGACGGAATCAAGAATTGATCAGATGCAGGAGGACTCCATGGAATATCTAGTCAGGCTCACAAGCCGGCCTTTGACTGTGGAGCAGGCGGAGCTGATTCCCCTCCTGATGGACTGCGTCAACGATGCGGAGAGCGTGGCGGACCACTCCCTCGTGGTAATGGAGCTCTCACGCAGAATGAGTCTTGCAAAGAACAAACTTTCAGGCGACGCCCTTGCGGAGCTTGGAAACGTGTGGGAAACTCTGAAAT
>DYRX01000134.1:2778-10651 GCA_020718525.1 Victivallis vadensis | reverse complement strand
CATTGTTCGAACGCATGCCCGCATACGGCTCGTTCATGATGAAATTGCTCTCGAGAAGGGAACCGATATTACGCGCCCAGCGCACGGATGGCGTTCCACTGACATTGCTTGCACTGGAATTTCGCGCATGTCCGTCTTTGTTGATCATCGCCCAGTATTCGGACTCTTCAGCCGAATACAGCGAGAGCGCCGACGTAAGGACAAGTGAAAATGCCCAAATGAATCGGGACTTTCCTAAAGCTGACGCAAATTCACGGCTCTTCATCTTCATGTTTCGCAACCTTTCCTCTAGTATTCAGTTATAGTTAATGCGCAAATAGTGTTATATGTGTATATTCTATCTTGTTCTATCGCAAATTTCAAGTCCCCGTTAGTGATTTTTTCTGATTTTTTGAATATCAGAATTTCGGCAATTTGAACGACACGACACCAAGGACTGACGCAATGACTAGCGCCCACACGAGCAGTTGGAAGGACGAGAGGGCTATGGCGAGGACAAAACGCCACCTTCTTCTGGGATACGGAGTTTTGATTCTATTCCAGAAATATATGCTCCCTATGATCGCAATCGGTGAAAGTATCAGCCCGAAATGGCAGGTGAGAATGCCGATTAGAGAAAGAAGCAGGAAGAGTTCATCGTAGAGGAATGCTTCGGAGGAGAATGAGCTTATCTCCTTTTTAGCGGAGTTGAAGCAGTTCGGGCAGAGCAGTTTGTTTTCAGCGGCAATTTCGCAGAGAGAGCAAAGAAAGGCACCGCATGTCGAACAATGTGAAACAGCCTTTTTATCAGGATGAAAAAAGCAGGACGATTCGTCGTCCCTTTCGACTTTATCCGGCGAACGTCCCTCTTTCAGGGCCTTTCCGGCGGCCGGAGCAGGAAGCATTTCGAATTTGCAGGAGCATGAGGGGCAATACGATTCAACAAGACGTTCGTCTCCATACTCGATGGAGACAGTCTTCGAACATTTTGGACATACGACAAGTAAATGCATATTGATTTCCGATTTTATTACCCAATATATCCTCCCGGCTTCTTTTTCGCAAGCATGGATGATGATTCGCCTCGCAATCAAGGTCTTCATATTTGCTGGAAAAACTGCGAACTGCCGGATTGCAATAATTGCGTGTGCCGACGAGGAGAATGAAAGCAGGATCATTCTTCCTTTGTGCCTTTGTGAGAGAATATTTCATGTGATTTCCCCTCAACTAATTGGAATTCCGCCCTTCAAGACCGCTTGAAGCAGAAAATCCAGCAATTAAATCTGCAATTGCATTTTCAGTGAGTCTCGGATGTCTGCAGGTAACCGCCCGCCTTAAAAAAGGCGGAAAAGTGCCAGCGGAAAATCACGGAGGTTCAGACATCTGAGGGTCTCACTGGCTGACTTTCTTGCGGTTTACAGTCAAATCTGTTTTCAAGCATAGGAAGCCATAGCAAAACTGAGGTCTGTCTACAAGCTGTTACTGTCCTAGATCGGTCTCAGTCTGGATTTGCGAGGCGGATGCGCCGGCAATGGCTGTTACAGATTTTTCGGGTATGAGCTGAAAGGACTGCGAGACGGAGATTCCAATCTTGTCTAGCTCGAGTAGCCGGTGGAAGAGGATTTGCTGGTCAAGGCCCAGATCCCCGTAGCCGGGGCTGAAGCGGCGCTTTCCCATGAAGAGTCCGCACGACAGAAGTGCCTTTCTCGCGATTTCACCAAGCTCGTCCATTGCGATGTCAACGATCTCGGATGCCGCCGAGTCCATTATCAGTGCCTTTGCGCCTTCCTCCGCCTTGATGGTGGATTCAATTTCTGAAATGATCTGGGAGCCGGAGCAGGTCGCCATAAGAACAATATGGGAATAAGCATTAAGAAATTTTGCGATGCTGGAGCTTTCAATTTTCTCATTTTTCCCGAATGAGACGGCAGACTGGCTTGTCTGGCTTATCGGAAATATGGCATATGCACCTCTTGACAAGCATAGACTCTTTGCTCTATTCACGCATTTTCTGTAGAATTCAGCATCTTTTTTATCGAGGACAGTCGAACTGCGGCTGAATTTCAGCCTGGAAAGTATATATCTGTCCGGAACGTCGGGATTCAACTGCTCCACGCGGAATACCTTGTTTGAAATCTGATCAATCCGGCTTGTCATTTGGGGAGTCCTTCTCTTTTTTCAGAATTGAAAATTTGGAATCATAGAGCAGGTATGGCTTCCCATAAATTTCCGGCATTGACTCCAAATTTCTGCCCGCATCGAAGACATGTTTAATCCGATAATGGTCGTTTATCTTCTTTTTTCCCGCAAGCTGATCAAGCTCCTGGGGACGCGCCACGATCCAGTCGGGCATAAGCTTTTCTGCGACATCCGCGAAATTGTCCGCCCCTGCGGCTCTTATCTGCACCACGCGCGGGGAGGCGAGCCCCGGATAGTCGAAAACATGCGATGAACCGGAGAAATATCCAATATATCCAAGACATTCCAAATAGAGGCTTTCATCGCTTTTCATATTGCTTTTCAGCCATTTTCCAATTTCCATTCTATTGCCGTTTTCGACTATTTTCTGCTGATAATAAATCTGGCGGACAATATTGGGCAGGATGAAGAGAGATAAAAGAAAAGCCGCAAGAGGAATGCAATGGGAAAGAAGCGGCGACCGGATGCCAAAAAAGCGTGTGATGGCGTCCCCTGTTTTTCCCGAGCATATTGCAATGATGCCAAGCAGTGCCAGCGGTGGAAAATACCAAGGGTATGGAAAGCGCATGAACGCGATATAGAATGCTGAAAAAAGAAATGCGAGCGAAGCGCTTCTTGAAGTTTTACCCAAGTCGAGAAGAATCCATAGAAATGCGCAGATTCCGCCGATGATTCCGCAGGAAAAAATCAGCGGTCCCGGCCAGCCGCCGAAATGTGGATATGGAGGGGCGAATGTCCATGAGAGGCAATATGGCAGTTTTGAAAGAGTTGAGAGAATTGTGTCAATCAAATTTTGATTTTGCAGATTCAGCCCTTTTGCGGCGATTGTGTGCGGGATCGGACTTCCATAATAATGCCAGGTCCAGAGAGTCCAAGGGAGGTAAAGCACGGCGCAAATGGCAGAAGAAGCAACGATTTTTCTTATAAATGGAGGACGGAAATCTGTCAGATTGCAAAGGACAAAGCCAAGCAAGACTGCTCCTATGAATATGAATCCATCTGGTCTGGTCCACATTAGGAGCGACCAGGAAAATCCGATCAGGAACGAAGAACTGCTTTTGAAATTGCAGACGGAGTAAAAGCACAAGGAGATGGCAAGAAGCATGAAAGATGTCTCCATTCCGTTCACTGAAAAAATCAGGGATTTTCCCTCGAATAGAAAAAGTGCGAATGCCAGAATTACTGACAATTTGTCTGATTGAGGCGAAAGCGAGACTATGCGCAGAAGGCAGATGCAAGCCAGCACATATGCAGGAATGCAGAATGCCGTGCGATATATCCAGATAGCCGGTTCATAGCTGGAAGATGCGGATGCAAGATGCGAGATGGCTGGCAGAAGAGTTCCAATCGGCGATGTGAATCCATGCACTCTGAGATCATTGCCAAAAACGAGCCCTTTTCCTTGAGCAAGATTCTCGCTGAATTTGTAAGTTATGAAGAAATCCTCCCAGATGTGTCCTGTAAAAGCCGCATACCCCAGAGGGAATATTACGAGGAGAAGAACGGCAAGAATGGAAAAATACGGGAAGGGGCGCAGTTCGTGTCGGCGTTCTCCGAATATGATCCGGTCAATTGCGGTTTCAAGCCAGGACATTGGATTGCTCTGCAGTTCGCATCATTTCGAAGTTATTATTTTTTCCATTTGTCGCATGGTGCTTGCGAAGGAATATTTTTCTGAAACTGCTGCCGCCCTTTTCCTAAGCGCATTTCGGGCGGAAGGATCCATTGATAAAATTTTTCTGATCGCGTCCGCGGTTGCTCCAGGATCTCTTTCTGGAACGAAAAGAGCGTAGTCGTGCTCTGCATCGAATGCGAGGTAGCTGGAAATGGAGCTGAGGATGCATAGCAGGCCCGAGCTCATTGCCTCCATCGCTGGAAGTCCGAATCCTTCCCCTTCAAGCGAGTTGGATATATAGATGTCGGACGAGCGCATTAGATCACCAAGCGCCGAAGGGCTCAATCCGCTGTGATATTCGTCCACGGCATTGAGATCCGAGTCTTCGCCGGTCCGCGGATCCGGCGACACGCGGATGAAATGAACTGGAATCTTTTCCTTTTTGAGGCGTCGCACAGCTTCAATGGTGTCCGGAATGCCCTTGAATGTGACATTTATTGGTCCGACATTTATGATCCTGCAAGGATTATCATTGGAAAAGATCCTGTCGCCAGGCTTGCCAGGATAAAAGAAGTTCTGCTTGACGCCATATCTGCAGAGCTCCGCGCTTTTCCCATATCTTTTTTCCACAACCTCCTTCAGATGCGGGGAAATGACGATCAACTGGGTGTCAAGCTCGTAGATTTTGTCCAGTTCGGCGATTTTCCTGCGCCATTCTATTTTTTTTCTTGCGAGAGTCAGTTTTTTCAGAATTCCATTGCCCTGATATCGGGGGGGGGTGACTTTTCCGGAAATTCTGTTCTCGAGATCTTCTATTTCGAATCCCTGGCAGAAATGGACGATTTTTTTCGAAGCCTTGCCTGAGAGGAATCCGCTTTTGACCTCCGCCGGGGTTGTGGCGACGATGTAGTCGCATCCAGGAATCCTGGCAGGAGACATGTCGGCAACGGCTTCGAAGCTGGGGAAAACGTCGGCAAGCTCTCCTTTTGGATTCAAGACCAGCAGTCGCGTCTCGTGTCCGCCTTCCTTGAGATGCGCTGCAAGCTCTAGAAACGTTTTTCTTCCGCCTGAAAATTTGAGATTGTCTGCGAGAAACACAAATTTCATTTTTTCATTGCCCCCACTATTTCCGCAACTGAAGAGATGGAGTGCCTGTCGAGATAGGCGCTGATCCCGGATATGATTTTTGCCGGCAGTGTCGGATCCGCGAATATCGCAGTCCCGACCGCCACTGCGTCGGCGCCGGCCAGAAAAAATTCGATCGCGTCTTCGGCGGAAGAAATGCCTCCCATGCCAATAATGGGGATATTCACGGCGGATGCCGCCTCATAGACCATCCTGAGCGCGATCGGCTTGATTGCAGGACCGCTGAGCCCGCCAGTCACCCTTGCCAGCCTGGGACGCCTGCTCTCAATGTCAATGGACATCCCGAGAACGGTGTTGATAAGGGAAATCATGTCCGAGCCGGAGTCCTCGGCGCATTTTGCGAAGGGCCTGATATCGGCGACATTCGGACTCAACTTGGTTATTATCGGCATTTTCACGCTTTTTCTGACTGCCGATACGAGATCCTCCGTCGCTTTGAGATTCGTGCCAAATGCGATTCCGCCCTCCTTGATGTTCGGACAGGAGATGTTAAGCTCCAAAGCCGCGATCTTGTCCCTGTGCTCGTCGAGGCGCTTTGCGACCTCGATGTAGTCGGAGATGTTTCTGCCCCAGATATTTACGATTACAGTCGCCTTCCTGGCAACGAGCGCAGGCAGATAGTCCTTTCCGGAAATGAATTTCTCAACGCCCGGATTTTGGAGACCTATGGAGTTGAGCAATCCGCTTGTGACTTCAGCCGTTCTAGGCGGTGGATTGCCCTCCCAGGGAAACGGAGAAATACCTTTGACGACGACCGCGCCGATTGAGTCGAGATGGACGAACTCCGCATATTCAGCGCCGTATCCGAAGGTGCCGGATGCAGTCATGAGCGGATTTTTCAGCTTGAGAACGCCCAAGTTGGTTTCAAGGTTTGCCATCTGATCTCGCATTCTTGTTTATCAGTCAAATATTACATCGTCCGAGCTGAAAACTGGCCCCTCCGTGCAGATACGCGCATAGCGCCAGCCGCTCTCAGATTTATCATCCCTTATCCTGTGGACGCACGCGAAACACGCGCCGATTCCACAGCACATGTGCTGGTCGAGGCTGATCTGCGCCTTCATTCCCCTGTCTTTTAGAATTTTCGACAAAGTTTTGAGCATTGGAATCGGACCGCATGAGAAGATGCTTGCGCCGGACAATTCTGTTTCGCGCGAATCCAAATAGTCGGCAAGATTTTCGGTCACGAATCCCTTGCGTCCGAGACTTCCGTCGTCGGTGGAAATGAAGACTTTGAATCCCAGTTTTTCGTATTCATCCGTCAAGATCAGATCCGAAGCCGTCTTTGCTCCCATGAAAATGATTCCAGGACGCGGGGATCTTTTAGCAAGGATGTGGGTTGCCGCAGAACCATAGCCGCCTGCAATTATGATCGGAATTTTGTCTTTGTCCCCTGGAGAGAAGGGCTTGCCGAGGGGACCCATGAGCGAGCAGAGCTGTCCAGGTGTAAGGCTTGCCATAGCTTCAGTGCCCTGTCCGACACGCTTGAAGATGATGGATATGGTTTCTCCATCCGCGTCGAATATGGAGAATGGGCGGCGCAGAATCCTGTCTCTGAGTCCGCTTATTGCGAGATGCACGAACTGTCCCTGCTTGGCAAGCGCGGCAATCATTGGCGCTAGCAGATCGAGCCTGTAGTAGTCTCCCTTGAAACTTTTATTGGATTTGATTTTCCCTTCTTCGATCATGCTATTTTTCCGCCGCCGGATCTTTTTGAGCGTCTTCTTTGACTGGAGCCGGATCGGCTTTTTGGCCGGCGCCCTTTTTCTCAATCGCCTCCTTGCGTACACGCGCAATTTCCCTCAAAAGGTCGTTCTGCTGGGTCTTGATTTCAGTGATCTCATCGGTCATGTCCATGTGGAACTCAGCATTTTCGGCAATCTCCTCGTCAATCTTCTGCAGTTCTTCCTTCGGGGTTCCGTCAAGAGATTTTTTGAAGGAGAGGAGCTCTGAAATGAACGCGGCTTTCTCTTTTGCGGCATTCATTCTGATGTCAATAAGCTCGATCTCGTATTTAAGGTCTTCCTTTTCTTCATCGCTTTCCGCCTCTCTCAAATCTGTACGCAAATCCTTGATGTTCTCCTTGATGTCCTGAATTTCCTCTTTTACGCCATCTTCCAAATCTACAAGTTCGACTGTTCTTTTCGGGAATATCATCTTGGGCGGAGCCTGCTGTGGCTTGTTCGCGGGAATGGCCGGCTTCACGGTCGGGGCGGCGGGAGGCGGAGGCGCAGTCTGTTTGCCGGGAACCGGGGCAGTCTCCTTCACCTGTGCAGAAGAAAGGACAGAAAAGACCATTGCGGAAAAAACGATGAGGCTCTTTTTCATTGAAACTCTCCTGTTTTATTGAACGACCCGTTCACGAGCGGACAATTAGCGCCGCGAGTCCGAAAAGATAGCAGAAAGATGCCGTAATTCAACTCGCAATTCCGTTTGAAAAGATATTTAAGGCGACTTATTGTTCCGTCCGTTCTGAAATATCCAAAGGTTTCAAATGGAGTTATTTGCCAGTGCCGTTCTACATACTTGCCTACTCTCTAATTTTTTTCACCTTTTCCATAGCCAACATGGGCTACATGCTCTACATGAAGTGCAAATTGCCCATCGTCCTCTATGAGTTAGCCTTCGCGGTCACCGTCTTTCTGTTCATATTCGCGTCATATTCCGAGCTTCTTCTAGCAAATCTGACGGCACTTCATGCCATGCTGTTCTTCTGCATGCTCGGATATGAAGTCTATTCGTCAATATACTTGGGACCGGAAAATTTCGGGATAGAATTGGACGAGGAGATTGACGAGATGTGGATCGAGGCAGGAAGAGTATGCTCGATTCTTTTTGCCGCCCCGGCATACGTTCTGGGCGCGCTTTTGGCGTACCGGCTTCTCCTTTCTGGCGCAGGCGCTTTTCTCAAAGGCTGACCCTGCCCTCCCGCAA
>DYRX01000134.1:0-2678 GCA_020718525.1 Victivallis vadensis | reverse complement strand
TTTACTTACTACCGTAAACCGGAGTCCGCCAACGTTGACCGCTTCCCTGTGGACGTTAACGAGATCCAGATCTGCATCCCTATCCACAGCCAAGATCCAGTCCCCGAAAGGAATTCCAACACCGATCCCGATTAGGCAGACACTGGAAGGGCGACAGGATTAGGTTTTTATCACGGCAATGTGAGGGAGATTTCTGTAGTATTCATCAAGGTCAAGTCCGTAGCCAACGACAAAAAGATCTGGAATTTCAAATCCGATGTAGTCAGGAACAAAAGGTACTTCCCTCCTCGATGGCTTGTCGAGAAGCGCGCAGGTCTTTATGTCCGAGGGGGCAAAGCTTGAAAGATGAGCGACGACCTGCACTATTGTTCTTCCGGTGTCAATGATGTCGTCGACGACGAGAATATTTCTGTCCTTGATATCAAGCTTGACTTGGGACATGATCTTCACGTTTCCAGTGCTGAACTCGCCAGAGTAGGAAGAGGTTCTTATGCTGTCAATCCGCAATGGGATTTCGATGCTCCGAATCAGGTCGGCGGCAAAAATTATCGCTCCGTTGGATATGAAGACAATGCTGAGATGGCGACCGGCGTAGTCCGAGGAGATTTTTGCCGCCATTTCCTTCACTTTTTGAGCAATATCACGTTCTCCAATAAGGATTTCCAGCTTTTCTGAAACGGACGTATTTTTCCGTTTATCCACCTGCGCCGGATCCAGATATTCCATTGTCATGGAAGCACTCCTAGAAGATGGAACTGCCGTAGGTGCCGCCGCTGAAATCGCTAAGGTGCCGTATCCTTATTTCATCCTCTTTTCGGATCGAGCTGACGATGTCTCCCATCGAGATAATGCCGGCAATTTTATGTTCGTGAATGACAGGCAGATGCCTGATCTTGTGCCTTGCCATCACACTAATGACATAATCCACATTGTCTTCCGACGTCGCCACGATGATGTCCTTGGTCATAATCGCTCCGACATTGTCAGCACTGTTGCATCTGTCCTCGGAACAGCAACGTCTTATGATGTCCCTTTCGGAGACTATGCCCACGAATTCCGACGGATCTGCGGGGTCTGTTACCATCAGGGCGCCAACACTGTGCTCGCAGAGCTTTTTAGCTGCATCCCTCAAAGATGCGTCGGAGGGGACGGAAAAGATGGTCTTCTGTTTTTTTTCGGACAAGATTTTGCCTAGCTTCATGGCTTTGCCTCCCTTTGTTTGAGTGTAGATATGCTTTGTTTCAATTCCGCCGCAAAGTCTGCGGAAGATTTTGATATTGCCTCGGCGAAAGCCTCGGGCGTGCCGGACTTCATTTCTGTTTTGAATCTGCGGAGAGAACTGCGCTCCGAAATTTCAGACTTGGAGTCAAAGACTGAATATTCGACGCCAAGGACTGCCTCAGGCTTTTCTCCGGTAAGATCGGCTTCGAAGCGCAGGATCTTGACTGAAACGCCGATTCTAGAGGCGCCAGCCATGTCTTTTGCGCTTGCTCCAAGAGCGGAAATAAGATAATTTTCAAGAAGCGCGTCGGGTATCTGAGCCCACTTGTTGTAGCTGTCAATGCATAGAAGATTGTTCTTCTCCCGAAATACCATGTTGAACTTGTACGGTCCGTTGGTGGTGACGGAGTCAATGAAGATGCCGCTTTCTTCTGAGGCAGTATCGGGATTTCCAAGATCATAGTAGAGGACGGGTCTGTATTTTTCAGGGAATAGCACGCAAGAGCTCAATAGCAGGGGCAGAAGAATGGCGATAGACGCAAAGAGAAGTACTTTGGATGATTTCATATTTTCCATCATGAGCATGAGTTTGTTGAGAACTAGAGACGGAACTGACTCGGTATAAGATAAGAGCTGGGGGACTTATTTCAAGTCAAAACTCGCGCCTGATGAAATCAAAGAATGACTTGATCTTATCTTGATTTTTTATTCCGGGGGAATCTTCCAAAGAGCTGTTGACGTCAAATCCGTAAGGTGAAACGGAACGCATAGCGGGAATGATGTCGGATTCGGCGATGCCTCCGGCGAGCAAGACTGGCTTTCTAGAGGATTTGACTGCCAAGGATGCCAGATCCCAGTCGGACTTTCGCCCAGTCCCGCCAATCATGCCATCCGTATAAGTGTCGAAGACAAAGATCTCAGCGGGAAAAGCGAGCTGAGACAGAAGAGATTTCTCGTCAGGACAGCGCAAAGCGCGCCAAGCTCTGATCGAAGGGGGGAGGCAGTCTTCCGGAGAGGGAGGCGAAGTCGAGTGAAACTGAACCGCGTCTATTCCAGTATTCAGATAGTCGGACAATCCGGACGCATCAGCTCCAGTGAAGACCAGCACCTTCGTCTTGCTCGAAGGGAGCTTCGCCTCTTTTAAAAGCGTCTCGAGCTTAGCAGGGCTCAGATGTCTCCTGCTAGGCGGATGGGCAATGAAGCCCAGAGCGTCTGCGCCTGACTCGGCGGCAAACAAAATATCGGCGACTCTGGTCAGACCGCAAATTTTTATGTATGGCACCATAGAATCTCGAATCTCTGATAGACTGTCATTGTTCAGAAGCAAGCACCAGGGATGCCTGATTTTCCGTCTCCGCAAAGACTATAGTTTTTCATTTTAATAAATTCAAATTGTGAATTTATTTTCCAGGAAAAACTATAGCATACTTGGACTGCGGGGCACACGGTGCCACTTC
>DYRX01000133.1 GCA_020718525.1 Victivallis vadensis | reverse complement strand
ACTTAACTTATTCATTATTAATTATTTACATCTTTTAGCGTCTGGAAGATCCGTTCCAGTGCCAAGGCGAAAAAGTAATATTGAGTCAAACAGAAAAGCAAACAGATGGCACCCGCTTCGACCAAATGGAAGCCATTGCGTCCTGTAGGGTCGGCGATGGAAACCAGTATGGCAGTTTTTCCGAAACGGCTTCTTCATGCTTTCTCCTGTGCCACTTTCGGCGAAAGTGGCATACTTGCCAAAAGAGTCTCTTTCATTTTCACATGTCAGATCTGGCAAGGATCAATAATCAAATATTGTTATTCGCTGATTATATGGAAAATATGGTTAAAATTCGCAATTATTCATGCTGTCGCGGATTCAGGGTGTCTGAAATCAGTCGTTGCCGCATTCGGAAAGGACATGAGCGACGAGTCCGAAGTCATAAGAGTCATGAAAAAAACGAGAAGCTGTGCGGAGCTTCAGCTTCTCGATGATAGTTTTTCAGCAAAATAATGAAATTATTTATCTGAAAAACTATAGCTTAGGCGGAGGGCTGAAAGTTATTCCCTGATTACAAAGAAGATACGACTAATTCCTGCAGATTGTTGCGATGTCGCGGATTCAGATGTCTGAAATTGAAAAATTTAAATTACAGATTGACGGTTGAAAAAAAGTGGACTGCGATTTACAATGCGTCCGCTTTTCTTTCAAGCTTTTTGATGAATTTGGCAGGATTGCCACCCCATATTTCGCAGGGAGGAATGCTTTTAGCCACAACAGATCCGGCGCCGACAACGGAAAATTCTCCGACAGTCACGCCTTTGAGTATTATGCTGTCCGCTCCTATGAATGCGCCATGCTCGATCCTTACCGGACGATGAGGGATATTGATATTCAGCATTCGTTCTTTGAAGTCAAGTGGATGGAAATCGGTATCAAATATTTTTGCTCCTGCGCCGATTGCGGCATCCTTGCCAATATAGACGTGCTCATATGCGGCGATTATCGCGTTGGAGATTCCTGCACCATCTTCAATCTCTATTATTCCATCGCCGTGCTTGAAGACAAAGATGCTTTTAAATCCGCCGATAGGATTTGCTTCCACCGAGGAATTGATCACAACATTTCTGCCAATTTTGATCAGTCCTTTCCCTCCATCCACGGCGAAGTCCGAGACCATGATTCTGCCGAATATTTTAGGAAATTCAATGCATTCGAAGCGGACTTTTTCGAATTCCGCCCGGTTGTGCGACTCGTCAGAGACTTCAATTTCAGTTGGAATGGAACTCATTGTCTTCTCCGTTTCATTTTGACAAGATCTATTTTTTTGCAAGCCGTTTGAAAAGAGATAAGTATTCTTTGTCTATCAGCGAATCTGAGGATTTTTCGAGGATCTCCTGGGAAGACTTCAGAAGGATGCTTCTGTCAATCTTCGCCGCAAGAAGGATTTTTTCGGCGAAGTCAGAAGCGTCAGGAGAGCTTAAATATCCGTTCTGTCCGTCCTTTATCCAGACGTCGCTGACATCTGGAAGGCGGTTCGCCACGACCGGCACTGCGCAGGCGATTGACTCGAGCATTGGAGTGCCAAGCCCTTCGCTTAAAGTCGGGAAGGCGTATAGATCCGCCATCTGGTAATACTCTTCTATCTTTTCACAAAATCCGGCGTGGAGACGAACTCTGTCGCCAAGGCCGGAAGAGATAATGCGTTTTTTCAAGCTTTCATAAATTGCGGCGTCCCCTTCGAAATTGGGTCCCTTGTCAACGAGAGGTCCGCCCATGAAGAGGCAAAAATTCTCCGGCAGTTTTTCAATTGCATCCAAAAGGAGGCAGTGATTTTTGCTTTTTCTGAATTTAGCGACATAGACTATCAATGTCCGATCTCTTCCAAAGGAGGGGCAGAGCTTTTTTCTCAGCTCCAGCTTCTCTTCCCGGGAGCAGGGGTGGAACCTTGCCTGGTCAACAGGATTTGGCCGGCACCAGATCTGCTCGTCCCTGATTCCTGCGCGGATGCAGTTTTTGCGCAATTTTTCAGAGATGCAGATGAAAAACAGCTTTTCTATTTGCGGTGTGCGAAAAAGAAGACTTGCCGGAAATGGGACATATTGGAATGGATCTTCCATCTCGTTGCATAGCTCTATGACAACTGGGACAGAGTCGGCAAGTGCCAGATGCATGGCGGATGCGGTGACATAATTCCTGCCGAATATATGCAGAATATCGGGCTTTTCCGGTAAAGCCTTCCAAAATGATGCGAGATCCCAATATTCCCGTATGAAATTGAGTGGAGCGAGAATGCGCGCAGATGCCTGAGAAAAGCTTTGTGTGGAAAACTTTCCTGCAATCCTGTGGACTTCAAAATCGTCAATCTTGTAGCCTGCCGAGCTATTCTCTGTTACAGATCCGCATATGAGGTCCAATTTTATTTCAGGATTTTGTCTAGAAATTCTCCCATACAATTTTTGGGCGCGGTAGCCGGACCCGGAATATTCAGGCATGAATTTGCTGGATGCCAGAAGGATTCTCATTGCATTCTCATGCGTAGATGTTTTTTTCTCCAGACTCTGTTCTTACCGCAAGACTGCCATCGGAATTTATGCGCAGAGCAGAATACTCCCTTTTTATTCCGTCATCTCCTGAGACAAGAAATCTGCCGCCCAGGAAATGGCAATATGAAGAATATCTTGAGAGGAAGGATTCGAAAGGAAGATTCAGAAGCTGTATTAAGTCGCGGCGAAGCTTTGGGATGAGCAATTTTAAAACTGAGTTTTTATCAATTGGCTTCCCGAGGGCGATGGATAGGGATGTGGCAGGGATCTCAAGTGCGGAGAGGGAAGACTCCGACATATTGACATTCATGCCGATTCCCAAAACTGCACAGTCTTTTTTTTGCGGAGATGAGAATGTTTCGCATAGAATTCCGGATATTTTCTTATTTGAAAGGAGTATGTCGTTCGGCCATTTGATCGCTGGTCTCAGACCTAATTCAGAAATTGTGTCTGCGATTGAAATTGAGGCGACCTGAGAAAGGTTTTTAAGTCTTTCCCGCGGTGCCAGGGTTTTCAGAATCAGGCTTATGTATATGTTGTCCTCGGGCGGAGAAAACCATTTTCTGCCGTGCCTGCCTCTGCCCTTTGTCTGCTCCTCCGCCAGGATCAAGTCCCAGTCGTCAAGGGCGTCTGAATTTGTTCTGGCATATTCGCTGGTCGAATCAATCGTCCGGAAGCGGAAAATCCGGAACTGCTCGGCCTGTGGAGAAGCCTTGTCTGCGATTTGCAGGAGCTCGCAAGAGTCTGCGCTGTTCGGATGATCTATCATTTGTCAAGCCTGATCCTTGGATCAACAATAGCATATAGCAGGTCCGAGACGAGTATCCCTATCAAAGTGAGCGCGCTTCCCATGCAGAAGAGAGCCATGAGCAGTGGGATGTCCCGACTGCTCAGCGCGAGCATGGAGAGGGTCCCCATGCCGGGAATGTTGAAGATATATTCTACCATGATGCTTCCGGCGACAAGACCTGGAAGGAGCCCTGCGAATAGGGTGATCAAAGTGATAGAGGCGTTTCTGAAGGCGTGCTTCAGAATGACTGCGCTTTCCGAGAGCCCCTTGGCGCGGGCGGTTCTGACATAGTCCTGTTTAATCGCCTCGCTCATGCCTGCCCTCGCAAAACGTGATAGTCCGGCAAAGCCTGCATAGCTCAAACAGAAAACCGGCAGGACATAGTGGAGCGAATCCTGGAAAAGAATATTCCAAGTGCTTTTCCCCCAGGGATCTCCGCCTGCAATGCCTTTCAGCGGAAAAATCGGAAGCAGACCTCCTTCGCAAAGGAATGCCTGGAGAAGAAGCGCGAACCAGAAGCTAGGAATCGAGTAGAGGAAGAAAAGAAAGAAGGTGACAAGAAAGTCCACTTTTTTATTCTTTGTTACGGCTGAATGAATTCCGACAGGAATGGCGAGTATGTAGGTTACAGCTATTGCTATCAAATTGAGCTTGACTGTCACTGGGAGGCGCTCCAGAATCAGCCCCAATACGGGGCGGCCCTTGTCAACCGAGACCGAATCGCCAAGATCTCCTTCGAGGAGGAGGCTTCTCATCCAGAGGGCGAAGCCGACATAGATCGGGCGGTCGAGATGAAGCTTTTCGCTCATCGCCTTGCTCCGTCCGTGCAGACCTTTGTCGGCTGAAACCGTCTGCTCTCCCCCCCCCTCGGAAAAAAAGGAGCTTTTGGTCGGATCTCCCGGGGCAAGTCTGACGAGGCAGTAGCTGAAGAATAGAATGACCAGGAGGGTGAAGAGCGCCATTGCGATTCGTCTTGCCAGAAATTCAGTCATTTCAGTGGGCTTTCCCGTTGATCAAAATGAGATTCGCCATCGCGACTATTCCCTCGCCTCTGCCGCAGAATCCGAGGCGCTCGCTGGTGGTCGCCTTGATAGAGACCGCGTCAGGGTCAGCCAACATCGCCTCGGCAATGCGCATCCTCATCTCAGGGATATATCCGGAAAGGCGTGGCCGCTGGGCAATGATCGTGGAGTCCAAATTGACGAGCCGCCATCCGGAGACTCTGTCGTCGCAGATTACTCGTCTGAGCAGTCCGATGCTGTCGGCGTCCTTGTATTTCGAGTCGCTGTCTGGAAACCATGTGCCGATGTCTCCGAGGGCGAGGGCGCCTATGACCGCATCCATGATCGCGTGAGTGAGGACATCTGCATCGCTGTGTCCGGCGAGCCCTTCTGAAAACGGGATTTCGACTCCGCCAAGAACGAGGCGCCTCCCCTTGGAAAACGCATGCACATCCAAGCCTTGTCCGATACGAATCATAAAGCTCCGTTGGGAAGCGGCAAGCCTATTTTTTTCTTCTTGAAAATGCGTAATTCGCAAGTTTTGCACAGAGCTCGACAAAGCTTGTTCCCGCGGCCATCGCCGCCTTTGGCAGAAGACTGCTGTCGGTGAAGCCGGGGATGCTGTTTCCTTCGAGCACATAGAGCTTGCTGTCAAGTTTAGAGAGAATCATGTCAACTCTGAGCATGTCGCGTGCGCCAATAGCATTGTAGAATTTGACGGCGATATCCTGTGCCCTCAAAGAATCCGATTCTGTGATGGACGTTGGCGGGCAGATGTATTTAGTTTCGCCGCTGAGATGAGTGTATTTTGCGTCATAGTCATACATCTTGCCGGGATAAATGATTTCGACGGGTGGAAGCGGCTTGCCTCCGATCACTCCGACGGTCAACTCCACACCCTGTATGTATTTCTCGACAAGAGCAGTTTTTGAGCCGATGGAAAAAACTTTTTCGAGGGCTGGCTCCCAGTCGGAAAGGGATTCGACCAGGCTGATGCCGACAGTCGAGCCTTCATCGGGCGGCTTGACTATGAGTGGCATCCAGAGATTTGTCGGAAATTTTCTGCTGTTCCTGTCAATGACGGCAAATGGGGGAGTTGGAATGCCGCGCTGAAGCATCATTTCCTTGCTTCTCACTTTATCCATGCAAAGAGACGAAGCCTCGGTGCCGGTTCCAATGAATTCGATTCCGGACTGCTCCATGAGGCGCTGGATACTGCCGTTTTCTCCAAATCCACCATGCAGGACGGAGAAAACGATGTCCGCCCGCCTCATTCCGTCGGCTATGACTGGCTCGCGCAGATCAATTTCCTCGACGCTGTAGCCCGCCTTCGCGAGGGCTGGCGCGACATAGGAGGCGGACTTAAGGGAAATTTCACGTTCACTGCTTGACCCGCCTTTGAGGAGAGCTAGCTTGGGAGTCTGAATTGATTCCTTGAAGCGGAAATGGGATTCCGGATTGACAAATGCTATTTCAGGCTCGAGAATTATGCCAGTGTCTGCAAAAACTTTTCTCCTGACATCAATCATGAGCGAGAGCATGTCTTCTTCGGTCGCATTTCCCTGGTTCATGAAATAGTTGGCGTGCATTTCGCTGACGGCGGCCCCGCCGAAGCTGAAGCCCTTCAAACCGCATTTGTCAATGATTTTTCCCGATGAAACGGTCGAATCCGGGTTGCGGAAGACGCATCCTGCGCTCCTGCCGACGGGCGTGTTTTTTCTTCTCCAGACAAGTTCCTTCTGGATGAGGCGCAGTTCGTTGTTGGGATCGTCAACAGGATTCAGCTTCCATATTGCGGCTGTGATGATCAGGTCTTCCGGTATTGAGGAATGTCTGTAGCCCCATTTGAGCTCCGGGACTGACGCGGTCCAAATCTCACCTTGGCTGTCGACGCCGCAGACTGATTCGACAAAATCTGAAACTGAGACACCTTTTGCGCTGGCGTTCATCCTGATTGCTCCGCCAATCGATCCCGGTATTCCAGCAAGAGGAGCGGCGCCTCCCAGACCGGCTTTCGCGCAGCGCGCGAGAAAGTCGTAGAGGAAAAGCCCCGACGTGGTGTTCACATGGACATGGCTCTGCTTGAGCTTGTGGAAATTGTCGTTTTTAAGCCTTATCACAAGGCGCGGGACATCTTTGTCCGTGCCCAGGATATTGCTTCCGCATCCGAGCACCATGTATTGAACGGCCTCCTCGTTGCAATATTTGACAATCTGCGCCAGTTCGATGTCGCTTTCAGGCTCGCAGACGATAGGCGACGAGGAGCCTATCTTCATCGTCGTGAGATTTTTCCAGGACGTGTTGGAGAAAATTCTGAGCGATGGGAGAAGGCATTTCAGATCTCGGGTTACATCTTCTGCGAAGGTGCTCATTTTTTTCCGTATTTTTCTTCGGGGTTGAAAACCCTTTCTCCTACGGTTTCAAGCTTGCCGTCCGAAAGCCTGCGGAAGAAGCAGGTCCTGTATCCTTCGTGACAGCATGCGCCGCCTATCTGATCCACCTTGAGCAGGATTGTGTCGTTGTCGCAGTCTATGGAGATTTCCTTCACAATTTGAAGGTGTCCGGAGCTTTCGCCTTTTTTCCAGAGTTTTCCCCTTGATCTCGACCAGTAGGTCGCATAGCCGGAAGAGAGAGTTTCCTTCCATGAGATTTCGTTCACGTATGCGAGCATAAGAACCTCGTTCGTCTTCCAGTCCTGGACAATTGCAGGAATCAGACCGTCGGATTTTTTGAAATCAAGTTCAATCATTTTATCTTTCTCCTCAGCGTGTTGCAGAATCTTTATTTTCCTTCTTCTTCGAGTCGGTATAGTCCTTAAGCAAATCAGCGATATAGTTGGAGTAAACAGCCTCCTCTTTTTCCGACTTATATTGTGCTGTGAAGGTCGCCTCTTCCTTCTTGAAGTCTTCGTCGCTGGGCAGTGTCCGGCTTTCCACATATATGAAGAACGCTCCTTCGGGCGTGTTCTCCAATTCGGAAACTGCGCCCTTCCTGGTCTTTGCGGACAATTCGGCAATCAGTGAGCCGTTTCTTCCCGGCGGATTGGCGTCTGCAGAAAATTCCTTAACGTCTTCAAACTTGATTCCTGCGACGGCTTCGTCAAATTTTTTACCTTCGGCAAGCGCCTTGCTGAGCTTCAGTGCGGCTTCCTTCGCCTTTTCCCGTGCCATCTGGAGCGCCTTCTCGTTCTTGAGATCTCCGACAGCCTTATCCTTCACCTCGGCAAATTCAGCGGGCCGGCTTTCGATTCTATCCAGCAAAAATGCCACAAATGCCGCCTTTACGCCGCGCACAGCATTGGAAACAGGGAAGTCAGGCTGAATCTTTGCGAGTTCCTTGACAAGCATCGCTTCGTCTCCCACATTTTTAATAGACGTGTCGTCGGATGAGAAAGTGTCGGTTTCAACGCCTGCGATCTTCCTGTCTTCAGCTAGCTTCTTCACAGTATTGAGCGCCGCAAGCTTGTCGCCATTCTTCTCGAAGATGTCATAGATTTCGCCTGCAAAGGCGTTCGCGTCGTTCAAAGCAAGATCCTTCGCGTTGCGTTCTGCGAGATCTTTTTTGACCTTGTCCTTAACCTTCTCCAGGGGCAGTTGCTCGTTTTTCTCCTTATATTTAAACTTGGTCTTCTCGTAATGCGCCGCCACGTCCTCATCCTTCAGCGCTTCGCCTGCTTTTGCTTCGTAGCCAGCATAGTCGAACCTGAAGATTTGAGCCTTGAGCTTCGGGCTGATAGTGTATTCGCCGCGCTTTGTGTTGAAGAAAGTTTCCGCCGACTTCTCGTCCGCCTCGGCTGAGGAGAGAAAATCCTTCTTGTCGAAGCTGAAGGCTTTGACTTTAGTCTTTTCCTTGTCAGCGTCGAACGCGGTCCGGATTTCGGACGGTGAGCAGATCACGCCTGACTTGATCTCTTCGCCAAGCCGCTTTACAATCAGTTCGTCCCTGACGGCGGCATCGAGATCCTCCTTCGATATGCCGAACGGCACGAGCCGGTCGTTGACAAATCGCTCGTACTCCGCCATGCTGAATTTGCCGTCTTTTTTGAACGCCTGAGCTTCGCGCTCCTTGTCTGCCACCGACTTGTCGTCAACGTTGATGCCTCTTTTTTCGGCGGCGCGAAGCAGGAAAACCTGCTCTACAGCCTGCGGATATGCATATTGGCGGAATGAATCATTCTCGAATGACAAGTGCGGGAAATTGAGCATCGCCTGCAGGATTACATAGTCCGCCCTGCGATTCAGTTCGTCCTGCGAGATGCCTGTGCCTTCCAGAAGACCGGCTTCGCGGTTCTTCTGCGAGAGCAGTCCAAAAAAGTCGAAGCCAGGCGAGAAATAAAGCACGAATGTGACAATTATTATGCCTGTAATCACGGCGAAGGTCTTTCTGCCGTGCCTGTCGAACATGTGATTCAGCTTCGTAATAAACATCTCGATCGTCCTTTGTTTGTTTGCTTTATTTAACGGAGCGCGAAATATACACGCATTTTTGAGAAAATTAAGCGACAAAATTAAAAAACGGTTAAAAAATATCCTTGCATTGCCAGTTTTGGAGCTTAATTTGACGGCGGGTGCTGGCGGTAGACGGTCGCTCCGGCTTCAAAAGAGCCGGGGAGGAAAGTCCGGACTCCGCAAGGCAGGGAGTCCCGATGAGTTTCGACAAGTCGGGATGCCGCGGACAATATTCCGCGGAAAGGAAAGCGCAACAGAAAAGATACCGCCCCCTCGGGGGTAAGGGTGAAATGGCGGGGCAAGAGCCCGCCGGTTCAGACCGCAAGGCTGATCGCATGGCAAGCCCCTCCCGGAGCAAGACCAAATAGGGAACGACTGCCGCCGCCTGCGGCGCTTGCAGTTCCGGGTACTGGTCGCATAGACAGATGATCGTCGTCATCCGCGAGTCGGATGAACAGAATCCGGCTTATTCCGCCGGCACCCCTTTTTTCCGAGAGAACGAATGCTCTCTCGAAGCTCGATCGCGGATTCCTCCTGTCAATCATGTGGAGCTTGGAGTCGCGTATTCAACACACTACGCTCGTTTACCGGAACAGTACTATATAAAGATTCGCTGAACGACGCAGTTCAGTGAATATTTACGCTTGGAGGATGATGCCGTTTCAGAGGGGGAGTGCATGCTTTTGAGCGGATCTGTGCTCTGACTAGACCGAATGTTCTTTGCCGGGAAAGCGCGAGGACTTCACTTCTTCGGCATACGATTTCAGCGCACCTTTTATTTCATGTCCCAGGTTCGCGTATCTCTTCGCGTGCCTTGGCAGATGATCAGTGAAGAGCCCAAGCATGTCGTTTATCACCTGTATCTGTCCGTCGCAGAGCGGTCCGGAGCCGATGCCGATGCTTGGAATGGAGAGCTTCCCGCTGATTTCTCCGGCAAGTTCTGCTGGAATGCATTCAAGCACCACGGCGAAGGCACCCGCGTCCTGCAGTGCCATAGCATCCTCGATGAGTCCCTTTGCCTCTTCCCTGGATCTTCCAGCGACTCGGTATGCCCCCTCTGTGAGTATGTTCTGCGGGAGAAGACCGATGTGCCCCATGACAGGTACGCCAGCTTTCACCAGGCGCTCCACGATTCCGGCGACAGTCCGTCCACCTTCGATCTTGACCGCATCCATTCCGCCGGACTGCAGGAAGCGCGCCGCATTGAGCAGGGCGAGTTCGGACGACGGATGGTAGCTCATGAAAGGCATGTCTCCGACCAGGAATGCGAATTTCGCACCTCTGGCGACCGCGGCGCAGTGGTGAAGCATATCCTCCATCGTGATCGGGATTGTATTCGCATATCCAAGGACGGTCATGCCAAGCGAGTCCCCGACGAGAAGAAGCTCGACACCGCATTCTTCCGCGAATTTCGCAGTCGGAGCATCATAAAGGGAAACCGAACAGATTTTTTCGCCTTTTTTCTTTTTGGCGGCAAAATGTCTGACTGTAAGTTTTTTGTCCAATGCCATACAAGCAAAAACCTTTCTTTGCGACTCCATAAGATGCCTTTCCAAGCGCCGATTTCAAGGCTGTAGTTCCTCATTTTGATAAATTCAAAATGCGAAATTAAAATTGGAGAAATAAACCTGAAAAAGCTATGAAAAATATCAAAAACCGCAGTTTACTTATATAAGTTATTGTGGTATAATAAGTTATGCATTATATGACAAAGGCGTGACTGATAGCCCGGAAGGTGATAAATGAGGCTGATAATAGAGGGGACGGATGAGATTTTCACATCGAACTTTTCCGCAACGACGGGATGTTCCGGACAATGCTTGACATCGAGAAGGATCCATCCTCCGAGACATTGCGTCAGAGATTCGATGCCGCGCTCGGAGCGTTCGAC
>DYRX01000445.1 GCA_020718525.1 Victivallis vadensis | reverse complement strand
CTTGCAGGAAGACCTGTGTCTGTTCTTGTTGTCTCGGTTTTGCCGTCGCTCCAGTCAACAAAGTGATAGCATGTTTCATTAACTGCGGAGACCTGCGTGCAATTTCCTCCGACCGCAATCTTTTGAAGTTTTTCCCCCTCTATCCTGCCCTTTCCGGAGGGGGCGAAATAGACGACGACAATTTGTCCGGCAGGGATATCCGTAAAATTCGCGACAATAGTCATGTTTTGCTGAATATTTTGGGCGGTGAAAGGATTAGCCACGGATAGTCCGTCAGAACCGGATGTCCATGAAGTGAAATAGTAATTATCCGGAACCGAAACAGAGACGGCACTGCAATTTGCCCCGTGCTGGACCGATTGCGACAGTTCACCTGACAGGAGAGCTCCGGGAGTTCCGTCAGTCACAAAATTGACGGCATAGACATTGGCTGTGAAATTCGCAGTTACGGAGAGATTCGCAGTGACATTGGAGTCTGTGCGGGGATTGCTGGTGTTTCCGTCGCTCCAGTCAATGAAGTGGTATCCTGTGTACGGGATTGCCTGGACGGGCTTGGTGCTTGCGCCGTGTTCGACGGTCTGAATAATTTCCGAAACAGGATCTGACAAGTCTGACAGGTCTGACAGGTCTGACAGGTCTGACAGGTCTGACAGGTCTGACAGGTCTGACTGATCGAGAAGCGATACTTTTCCATTTGCACCTGCTGTGTAAGTCAAGGTGTATGTGTTGATTGCGAAATTCGCAGTGACAGAAAGATTTGCGGTGACATTGGAGTCTGTGCGGGGATTGCTGGCGTTTCCGTCGCTCCAGTCAATGAAGTGGTATCCTGTGTCCGGGATTGCCTGGACGGGCTTTCCGCTTGCGCCGTACTCGACAGTCTGAATAATTTCCGAAACAGGATCTGACAAGTCAGAGGAATCGGACGGGTCAGACAAGTCAGATTGATCTGGAAGCGATACTTTTCCGTTTGCACCTGCTGTGTAAGTCAAGGTGTATGTGTTGATTGCGAAATTCGCAGTGACGGAAAGATCGGCAGTAACATTGGAATCTGTACGGGGATTGTTTGAGTTTCCGTCGCTCCAGTCAACGAAATGGTATCCTGCATCCGGAATTGCCTGGACAGGCATTCCACTTGCGCCGTGCTCGACGGTCTGAATAATTTCCGAAACAGGATCTGACAGGTCAGACGAATCGGACGGGTCAGACAAGTCAGATTGATCGAGAAGCGATACTTTTCCATTTGCGCCTGCAATATAAGTCAAGGTGTATGTGTTAATTGCGAAATTCGCGACGAGGGTCATGCTTTGGGTCACATTTTGGACAGTCAGCGGGTTGGCAGTCGAGTAGTCTGCACCATTTTTTGTCCATTTCAAAAAATGATGAGTAGAGGGCGCAATGGCGGAAACCGGGGAACATGACGCGCCATGCGTCACGCTTTGATTCGTATTGCCTTCCAGAGATGCGCCGATACTGCCGTCGGTCTCAAACTTCACAGCATAGTTTAGTGAGCTGAACTGCGCTGTGAGTGTCATGTTGCCGGAGACGTTTTCGACAGTGAGCGGGTTGTCCAACGAATATTCAAGCCCGTTCAGGAGCCATTTGGAGAAGCTGTATCCGCTTGGTGGAACGGCAGTTACTGACGAGCAGTCCGAGCCATGTCTCACATATTGTGGATTGACACCCGAAATGGAGGCTCCGCCTGTGCCGTCGGTCTGGAAGCTGACCGTGTAAAGATTGCCGAGAAAATTTGCAGTGAGCGTCATATTTTTCTGAACATTTGTGACGGTGAGTGGATTGTCCACGGAAAATGGGGTGCCGCTTGCTGTCCAGTTGCTGAAATATGCTCCTTCCGGAGCTTTCGCTGTGACTGGCGTTGAATTGGAGCCATTTGGAACTGTTTGAGTGGTTTGTCCTTCTATTGTTGCGCCTTGAGTTCCGTCAGTCTGAAAGACAAGTTGTTTTGGGATGGCGCACTGGGCGACGTAGGCGGCAGTTTTTCCGCCAGCGCTGGAAAAGTCTCCGCCGGCATAAAGATTGCCGTCCGGACTTACGCAGATTGAATACACGGAAGGGTTTGCCATGAAGCCGCCTATTCCCGATCCGAGTCCTGACCAGGTGTCCGAGTTCCAACCAGCCACTCTGAGGGCGGGAATTCCTCCGGCATAGGTGAAGATTCCTCCAGCGTAGATATTTCC
>DYRX01000444.1 GCA_020718525.1 Victivallis vadensis | reverse complement strand
CCGCCCTGATCTCGTCTGCTGATTTCGCAATCAGCGAGTCCACACCGACAAGTTTGTCGTTAAGATTTTTCCGTAATTCCATTACACGGGTCAGATCCTCGTCGCTCCATCGTGCCGAAACACATTCCGCCTCGTCTGCGAATCCGCCTTCCATGATTTTCTGCAGACCCGACTGTTGAACCGAGGATTCTTCACAAGTCTTTTCCTTCAGAAGCAGTTCGGCAGCTTCAAGCTCTTCTTTCGCCTTTGCTGAGAGTTCTACAAGGCTGGTCAAGCTCAATTTCAATGCCGACATCTGCGCGGCGCCATCTTCAAATTCTTTCCGCAATTGTTTTTCCTCGACATCCGGATCGCCGGCAAAGATCTTTTTCCTTTCTCCGACAAGCGAATCTACTTTTTCTTTTTTATCCTTCAGTATCTCGCATTTCCTCTCATCGTCGGATTTGGCCTTCCCAAGCTGTTTTCCTGCGATGGAAACAGCCTCCTTCGCGGCCTCTATCTTTGTCTTTGCCGACTGTGACTTCTTTGTCTGTTTCTCGAATTCCGACTGTCTTGCCTTAAGTTTCTCGACTTCCTGTTCAACTGTTTCAGGCTTAGGTTCTTTCAATCCCAGCTCTGACAGTTTGCCGATGATGGTAATCCAGTTGGCTTCGGCCTCTTTTAAAGATTCATTCGACGCCTTCATGGCGGCTCCGGCACAGATTTCAGCCTTTCCTGATTCCAGTTCAGCCGCTTTCCCATCCGCCTCTTTCACTTGCAGGTCGGACATTGTCTTTTGAAACGCCTCGTCTGCCTTGTCAAACAGCTTCCTCGCGGCATTTTCGGCAGAATGGAGTCTGTCGAGATCTTTTTGGAAAAGGGCAAGCTCCTCCTGAGCTTTTGACAATTCCGGAATGTTTCCTTTCGCGTAGGGGTGCTCTGTCGCGCCACAGAGCGGACACGGCTTTCCGTCGCTCAGAGTTTTACGATGCGCTTCCAGGGTTGCAACCCTCTCGGTCAATAATAATTTTTCCGAAGCCAGACGAATCTTGGCGTCAATGTCAGGCTTCCTGGACTCGTAGGTTTTTTCGGCCTCGTGCTTCACCTTTTCCGCAGATTTCCTCTGCGCTACTTTTTTGTCGTGTTCTTTCCTGGCCTTTTCAACTGCGAGATTCGCATCAGCCAGCACTTTCTTTTTTTCTGCAGCCAGTTTTTCGGCCTTCTTGGCGTCCCTCGCCTTTTTTTCGGATCCCTTTTTCTTGCTGTTCCAAAGTCCGAGATATGATTCCACGGAGGGGAGGACATCTTTCAGCTTGTCATCTGCCGGATGAGCTTTGACATAGTCGTCCGCTCTCTTGTATTCATCTTCGGACTTCTGCAGCGATTTGAGGGACGCCGCATCTGCGGAGTTCGCATCTTGGAGATTTCTTTTTGATTCCTCCGCGGATTCCATGGCCGATACGAGTTCCGATTTTGCCGTGTTTATCACAGCGTCCATTTTCCTGGCGCTATTGAGGATAGGCAGTGCGTCATCCAGTTTCCTCTTTGCAGTTCCGGCTGTTTCCTCGGCTTTTTCAAGGCGGGGCTTCAATGCCGCAAGATCAATGAGACACTTTTCAGATGCGAGTTTCCGTTTATTTTGATCTGACGCGGCATCCGTCCTTGATTTGCGGGCGGAACGCAGCTCCTGCAAAATGACATCGAGCCTGCGTGCCGAAACCGCTCTGGCAAGACGATCGAATTCAGGCTTGGCATCTGAAATTTCCGTTTCGAGTACGGTCTTTTCCGCGATCTGTTTTTTTTGGAGGCCTCGCAGCTTATCAAGACCTTCGACCCATTGAATCTGTTTCTGGAGGTCTGACAATATTTTTGCAAGGCCTATCTTCTGAGCTCCCAGATCGTCCAATGCTGTCCGTATGGCGGCTCTTTCCTCGTCCGCCAGCGGCCTGATGTATTCAATGCCCTTTTCCAAATCCTCCTTTTTCGTCTTTTCCGTCTGCCATCTCGTGAAGACGGCAGAACCGATCCTGGAGTAGATCTCAGTTCCAGTGACCTGCTCAAGAATTGCTGAACGCTCTTTCTCGTTCGCTTTGAGGAATGCATCGAACTGGCCTTGAGCAAGGAGGACGGCCCGGGTGAACTGCTTGAAATCCATCCCTGTAAGCTCAATTATTTTTGAGCTGGCGTCGCCAATTTTCTCTGCGATGATGCCGCCATC
>DYRX01000132.1 GCA_020718525.1 Victivallis vadensis | reverse complement strand
GCCTCCTCGATTGGACGCATGACCGATGAGCCCAGGGATTCTACAACTCCGCCTCCAATGACTATGCACTGCGGTGCAAGTATTGTTGAAATATTTGCTACAGCGACACCTAGCGCCCTGAATCCGTCGTTGACGATTTCCAGCACCAGCTCGTCTCCGGATGCGAACGCCTCTGTCAGCGCACTGCTTTTAAGCCTTGAATTCTCGTCTCCGAGCTTGAGCGAAGTTTTACGTCCCTTTTTTATTTCCTTGCGCAATTTTTTGGCAAATGCGGTTTTACTGCAATACGCCTCGACACAACCCCTGCTTCCGCATCCGCACTTGCGTCCGCCAAAGCGGATTTTTTCGTGTCCTAGCTCGCCAGCGACGCCGCGGACGCCCCTTAGGAGCTTTCCGTTGAGGATTATGCCGCCGCCGAGCCCTGTTCCGACGAAGTAAGCCACGACATTTTCGAATCCCTTTCCTGCGCCGAGCCTGTATTCGGCGTATGCGCCGCAGTTCACATCGTTTTCAAGAAAGACTTCGCGTCCGAAAACGCCTTCCAAGGTCTTTTTGATTGGGATGTTCCGCCAGCCAAGCGCCGGCGAGCAAAGGCTGTCGCCGCTCTCAGGATCAATAGAGCTTGGCACGGCGATGCCGATGCCGGAAATCTTGTCCAGAGAAAGACCGGACTTCGACAGTAGCGAGTCGGAAAGCTCGCGAATCTGTGTGCAGATCTCCTTCGGTCCCTCCTTGTATCTAGTCTTGTCCTTCGCCCTGGCGACAACTTTGCTGTTTGCGTCGGCTAGGACGGCCAAAATTTTGGTGCCGCCAAGATCAATTCCAAGATATGTGTCGCTCATTGTGTTTTCTCCGCTGATGTTTTTTCCCTGCAAGTCAAAATTGGACTGAGATGGCGATAAATCAAGCAAAAGTACGATATTTGGCTTGAATAATCGAGGACAGGGGGTATCTTTTGCGCCCTGAAACAAAAAAGCCATTTTTTGGAGAGTCAAATGGAGAAGACCAAGAAGAGTTCAAAATCGGGCGCAAAGCAGTCTCCGGCGAAGAAATCCCCGGCAAAGAAATCCCCGCCTGTAAAAAATAAGACGCTGCCTGCGGTAAAAGTGCAAAAAAAGGCTTTGCCAGTGCCAGAAAAGAAGCCTTTGAAGGACGCGAAGGCGAAAACACCCGTCGCTGTGAAAAAAAAACCAGCTGTGACAGTGCCCAAAAAGGCGAGTTCGTATTCGGTCGAACTCACAGTTCCGGACTTCAAGGGCAAAAAGAAGAAATTCTATGAGCTCCTCATGAAGATCAGAGACCAGATCCTTGGTCAGATGAAGTTCCTCAGCGAGGAGGCTCTCGAGGGAAATTCCGCCGAGCTTGCAGGAAGCGTTTCGAACCATATGGCAGATTTCGGAAGCGACAATTTTCTACATGACATGGAGCTTAACATGATAAGCGACGAAGGCGAAGTCATTGAAATGATTGACGAAGCCATCGCCCGGCTCCAGACCAAGGAATTCGGAAAATGCCTCGAATGCGGATGCACAATCTCGGAACAGCGTCTCCTTGCCAAGCCATATGCCAAGTATTGCGTGGACTGCAAGACGATGAGAGAAAACAGCGGCGATGTTTCTCCCGGCTGACCGCAGACGGGGAATGAAACGGAGCAAAAGTGAAAATCTCCATTTTGTCGCAAGTCTGATTGTCTTTGCGGTAGTTGCGCTTGATCAGGCAAGCAAGCTCGCCGCCAAGGCATACATTTCAGAAGATGTGGTCCGCGTTTTGCCTTTTTTCAACATTGTGCTTGTCATGAACAAGGGCGCGGCGTGGGGTATTTTCTCTGGAAAGTCAACGTTTCTTCTTGCCATATCTTTCGCTGTTTTAGCGGCGATCATTTTATTTCACGAGAAGATAACCGAAGGCTGGCGTGAGCGGGCATACGCGCTGTCCCTCATTGCCGGAGGAATAATTGGCAACACCATTGACCGCATCTGGTGGAAGGCAGTCGTGGATTTTCTTGATTTTCATGCGTTTGGCTCGCACTGGCCCGCCTTCAATGTGGCGGACAGCGCCATCTGCGTCGGAGTAGGGATTTTTGTGATTTCAAATTTTTTAAGACCCGAATCAGGAAAGAAAAATGTCGCATTCAGATAAATCCCGTGGAAATCCCAGGCAGACAAAAAGCTCCTCCGCAGTCAACCCGTCCCCTTCTCCGGCGAAAAAGCCATCTCTTCTCTCTGTTGATGAAAAAGCTCTAGGAGACTGGTTGTCCCTGCACTCCGAGGCGCGCTACAGAGTCGCCCAGATCAATCGCTGGCTATTTTCGAGCTACACAATAGATCCGATGGGCATGTCGAATCTGCCGGAGAAGCTGAGGAAAGAGCTGGCACAGGACTTTCAGCTTCTGCTGAAAAAGGTTGACACGCGCCTTTCCGATGATGGTTCAGCCAAGCTTCTTTTCGAACTCTCCGACCGGAATCTGATTGAGTCGGCGCTGATCAGGCTCCCCGGAAGCGTCTCATTTTGCCTGAGCTCGCAGGTGGGCTGTCCAGTCGCCTGCTCATTCTGCGCCAGCGGATCCTCAGGCTTCGTGAGAAATTTGGACGAGGCTGAGATTCTGGAGCAGTTCATCCATTCCTGCGCCGAGAACTCCGGAAAAAGGCCAGACAACATTGTCTTCATGGGTATTGGCGAGCCGCTGCTCAACTATCCCAGTCTTATTGCCGCGCTGAGGATTCTCTGCTCTCCGGATCATTTTGGAATATCTCCGCGAAAAATAACAGTTTCTACAAGCGGAATATCGAAGGGGATTCTAAGGCTGGCAGGCGAGGAACTTCCCCTGAATCTGGCTATATCCCTTCACGCCTCAGATGACGAGACAAGGGCGCGCCTGATTCCCGGCAAACTGCGCGAGCCAGTCGAAGAAGTAGTCAAGGCGGCGGAGGAATATTTTAAAAGGAGCGGGCGGATCGTCACCATCGAGTACGTGCTGATAAACGGCGTGAACGACGAGCCGTCGGATGCAAGGAGGCTTGCCGCAATTGCGAAGAGAATAAGGGGCAAGATCAACCTCATTCTTCTGAATCCGAACGGAGTCTCCAAGTTCGAGCCCAGCACTGAGGAGCGTGCGAAGCGCTTCGAGAAGGAGCTTCTGAATTCCAGAGCCGTTTTCACGAGAAGACAGCGCCGCGGCTTCTCCGCCGGCGCCGCCTGCGGCCAACTGCGCATGAAGAAGGCGCCTTCAAAACTATCATCGAGAAGCTGAAGCTCAGCACAGCTTCTCAGTCTTTTCATGACTCTTATGACTTCGGCCACATCGCTCACGTACTTGCCGAATGCGGCAATGGACGATTTGCGCAAATCGTCGAATGTCTTGAAACACTTCATATGCGTAGCTGTTAATTGCCATTATCCTGATTCGCAACCTTGCAATCTGGAGTATCCTTATTTCAGCAGATTCCACCCAGTTCCATTGTTGTAAACCGTTCCTGATGAGATGATTGTGAATCCATCCATCAGATATGCAATAGTCTTCTTTGTCCCGGCATTTTCCCAGAGCAAGTCGGATTTCCCATCTCCGTTGAAGTCGAGCAGTTCGACAACATTCCATTTTGTGCCAGAATTGACATCCTTGAGATCGTAGATGTTTTTGTAGTCGGAAAGAGCTGGCCGTTCATGAGATAGACGCATCCGACCCCTTCGATCGAGTCTTCCCATAGGATATCGGCTTTGCCATCGCCGTTGAAATCGCAGCTGGCGACGATCTTCCGGTTGGCATTCCTTGCCTGATAAATATAGGCGCTTGCAGGAGCAGAAGGAATGACGCCGTCCATGAAATAGATGAACCCGTTTTCGAGGGGGCTTTCGCAGATTGTGTCCGACTTCGAGTCGCCGTCGAAGTCCTCCGGAGAAATCCTTGCGAAGTTTGCTACGGCTGATAAGCTGGACATCACATTTGTATCAGTCCTTGGATTTTGAGTGGAGTCGTCGCTCCATTTGAGAAATCTCCATCCACTGCTGGGGACTGCTGTGACGGCGCTTCCGTTTTCGCCGTGGTTCACCGTCTGGCTTGCCTGGCCGCTGATCGAGCCCCCAACTCCTGCGCTGTAACTCAATGAATATGTTCTAATTGCGAAATTCGCGTGCATCTGCATGAACTGGGTCACATTTTCAATTGCCAGCGGATTCGCTGTCCCTGAATAGTCTCCGCTCCAGCTTTCGAACGTGTAGCCGCTGTCAGGAACTGCTGTAACTGGCGAACAGTTGCCACCGTGAAGCAGAGTCTGAATCGTGTCTCCCGAGATGCTGGCATGACTGCTAGCCTCGAAGCTGACGACATAGCTTGTGCTTCCAGTTTGCGCTTCAAATGCTCCGATGTCCGTCTGTCCGTCTCTTATACGGTGGAATGCGCTTCCTCTCTGATCGTAGGCGAATCGTTTCTGATCTGAGCCGGCGTTTATGGCGGGGCTTCCCGCCTGAAGCGAGCGTGTCTGCGCCGGACCTCCATTGTTGTTCTGGGTTCTCTGTTGTTCATTTTTCCAGGTTCAGATTTGCTGATCCGTTAATTCGTAAAGGCGCCGCCTACGCCGTTCTCGCCGCAAGCATCTTTCATTTCGGCTCCTACACCGTTCCGCAGGCCAAAGAATTCCTGTCGGAACACGGAATTCCAGTCAGAAAAACCGTCTGACAGAAACTCCAGAAAACCTCGCACAGAGGCACAGAGAAGAAGATATAAAAATCTATTTTGTCTTGACTTTAACGTTTTACAATACTAGATTTAGGAAAGGCTCGAGATTATTTGTTTCCACAAATATTAGGGTCTTGCCGTCCGGTCTTTCAGTGTCGTAAAACAAAGCAAAGCAAGGAGAAGCTTCCATGAAAAAAGCTCTTATCGGTCTCGCAGTGTTGATGGTTCTCGCGTTCCAAAGCGTTAATGCTGGAGATGAAGCTTCAAAAAGCCCGGAACTCGCCGCTCTCGAAGAACAAGTAAAAACGGCAAATTCCGAATTGAGCAAAATGAAGGCGGAGCTCGTGAAAAGCATGAAGGACGACGAAGGACTCAAAGCCGTCAACGAAAAAAAGAAGGCCGCCGAAAAAGAGTACCATGACTATCTTCTGTCGAAAAAACCAGAAATTGCCGACCTGCAGAAGAAAATTGACGACCTGAAAAAGCAGGTGAGCGATGCGAAGAAGGCGAAAAAGCCTGCCGCTCTCAAAAAGGCCGAGTAGTTTTTCTCCCTCTGCAGATGGGCGCAGTCATTCGGCGAAATTGGATCGCTTGACTGCGCCCCTTCTGTTTCCAGCAAGCTCATGAAAAAATGGTAGCAATTGAAAGGGCGGCTCTGCAATGACTAGAATCTTCCAGGAACACCGCACAAGAAAAATCCAGGATCTGAACGGTCTTTGGGACTTTTATTTCCCCAGAAAAGGTTCAAACATTTCACCGATGGAGCTGAAAAAAGCTGATCGGCGCATCCTCTCAGTCCCAGGAGTCTGGGAAACCCTCATAGGAAAAGAAAACTACCGGGGACAGGCTCTCGCATCCAAGTGCTTCGAAATTGATTCCGACTCCACCGCCAGGCTCGTTTTCAAAGGGATCAGCCATACTGCCGTCGTATTCCTGGACGGCAAAGAACTCGGAACGCATCACAACGCATTCACTCCATTCTCCTTCGACATCCCTAAAATTGGAGCTGGCAGCCACAGGCTCATGGTGCAGATCAGCAACGAGCACGGAGATATTTCCGCTCTTCATGTCCCGAACGACTACTACAATTATGGTGGTATAAACAGACCGGCGGAACTGCAGATTCTTGCGGCCACAAGCTATGTCAGATACAATCATTTTTCTCCTTCCCAGACGAAATCTGGAGAATGGCGAGCACAATTTTCCGTCCAAATCGTCAACATGTACGGAGATTTTTCAGCGGCCGTCCGCATAAGACTCGCCGGACAATCGCTTGAATTCAAAGGACTGCGGGTGAAAAAAGGTGTCTCAGGCTTCGCTTTCGAATGCATTTTCCCCAGAGCAATACTCCCATGGACTCCAGAAACCCCCAAGCTTTATGAACTCGAAACTGAACTTGTCTCGGACGATGGCGCAATATTGGACGATCTACTGGACAGGGTCGGCTTTCGCACAATTGAAACAAAGGGCAGTAAAATCCTGCTCAACCGCCGCCCTGTTTTCATGTTCGGATTCAACAGGCATGAAGACCATCCATTGCACGGCTCCGCCCAGACTTTGGACACGATATTGCAGGACATTGACATAATAGTTGACAGCGGCGCGAACGCTGTCAGGACTTCCCACTATCCGAACGACGAGCGCTTCCTCGATCTCTGCGACGAGAAAGGAATCCTGGTCTGGGAGGAAAATCATGCGAGAGGACTCAGCCTCGAGCAGATGAAGCATCCACGCTTCAGAGAGCAGTGCCGCAACTGCATTTCCGAAATGATTGAGTCGCACTACAACCATCCGTCCATAGTCCTATGGGGGATCCTGAACGAATGCTCCAGCGAGACACCCGAAGGCAGAGAGCTCTACAAGGAGCAGTTCGCCCAGATCATGAAACTCGACAAAACGCGGCCTACGACTTTCGCGAGCTGCAAACACTTCAAAGACATATGCCAGGATCTGCCCGACGTGCTAGGATGGAACATGTACAGCAACTGGTACGGAAACAGTCCGCCTAAAGAGGATTTGCAGAGAATGGCGGACTGGCTCGACTCATTGCTTGATAATCCCAAGCCATTGATAATAAGCGAGTTCGGAGGCGGAGCCATCCCAGGCTACTTCGATCCGCGCAGAAAGGCTAAATGGTCCGAGGAGAGACAGGCTGAAATCCTCGACGAGTGCCTGGACGCATATTTGAACGACAAGCGCCTCTCGGGTGCCTTCATATGGCAGTTCTGCGACATCAGAGTTGACCAGTCATGGGCATTTTCAAGACCTCGATCAATGAACAACAAAGGCGTGATAAGCGAGTTTCGCAGACCCAAGCTCTCCTACGACCTTGTCAAAAGACGTTTTTGCGGATTCCGCAGGAAAATATGCAAAACTTGAGATTCCTCTTCTGCCACAGAGGGGCGCTGGGCGATTTCATAATGCTCTGGTCTGCCCTTTCAGCCATAAGAGATTCTTTTCCCGGAGCCGAAATCGCATTTATCGGACGCCCGCAATATCTGGCCTACGCGAAGCAGAAGGGGCTCCTGGATATCTTTTTCGACTGCGAATCCCGCGATTCTTCAGACTTTTTATCTGGAAATGGCAGACCTGATTTTCCCCCGGGAAATTACTCCCATGCATTTATTTGGATGAAAAAGGACAAAGCTCTGCAAGACTACATGCGCAGTCGTCTAGCTGCGGAAATCGTCTTCATTGAGCCGTTTCCAGATTTGCATGACACACACATCTCAGAATATTACTACGGAAAAATTGCCGATGCATTCCCATCTTTTCCTAAAACAAAAAAAACGTTTCAAATCGCCGCCCACGATTCCGAAAAGAAAGAGGAGAATTATTTTGTCATCCAGCCTGGAAGCGGAAGCCTGAAAAAAAATCTCCCACCAGGTTTTTATCTCAGCCTTGCAATGAAAATACGAGAAAAGCACCTGATAGAACCTCTCTTCGTCCTCGGTCCTGTGGAAGTTGAAAGAGGAGCATTGAAAGAGTTTTCCGCGTGCAGGATTGCAACACCATCCAATCTCTTCGAGCTTGAAGATCTTCTCGCTCCGGCGCTCTTCTATGTCGGAAACGATTCCGGAGCAACCCATTTCGCTTCGGTCCTGGGCAAAAAAACCTTCGCAATCTTCACGTCGGCATCAAATCCTGCCCAATGGAGCCCGATCGGACCAAAAACCCGCATACTCAGATTTCCCAGGGGAAAAGCTCAAAAATCCGATATCGGCATTTTTCAAGCCGAGTTGCCCTTGATGCACGGAATATCTGAACCGCGCCAAGAATTTCCACCTTTTATACCCTGAGATTCTTCCGCGTATAGCATGAATCGAGAAATCCGCCTCTTTGCTCAAAAATAACGTTATTTATCCAAAATATGCTTGCCCCATCATGTTAAACATGTATAATATACTTGTTATTATTAACATTCAAACAGCTATGGGGATTGAAATGGGGCGCGAAAAGATCGTTGGTATTTTGGGCGGAATGGGACCGGAAGCGACAGCGGATCTGTTTTTGAAGATAATCCGTTCCACGCCAATAAAGAGGGATCAGGATCACATAAGGGTCATAATAGACAGCAACAGCAAGATTCCCGACAGGATCCAGGCAGTTTACGGCAATGGGGAGAGTCCTTTTCCGCAGATGCTAGATTCGGCGCGCCTGCTTGCCAGTGCCGGAGCCGAAATAATACTGATAGCATGCAATGGGGCGCATATGTTTTTCGGAGAGCTGAGAGATGCGCTTGATTCAGTTTTATTTCTAAACATCATGGACGAGACGGCGAAGCACTGTCTTGAAAAACATCATGGAGTTTCCAAATATGGCTTGCTTGCCACAGATGCGACAATCAGAGGCAGGCTCTACGAAAAGTCATTCAATGCATGCGGTCTTCGCATAGAAGCGCCGGATCAGTCGAATCAGGCGATCGTGATGGACTGCATCTACAAGTTCAAGTCGGGAATTCCTGCCGAAAAGCTTAGAGCCCCCCTTATTGATGCTGGAAGATCCCTTCTTGCTTCTGGAGCTGAAGGGATCATTCTAGGATGCACTGAACTACCGATGATCATCCGGGAAGGAGACCTGCCAGCTCCGATTGTTGATCCGACAATGGCTTTGGCACTTGCGGCTGTAAACAAATCCAGGGAGGGCTAAAAAATGAAGACAGAAAGGAAAATCATTGGATTTGGCTCTCTGTTCGGATGGTATTTCCGGAGCAATCTTCTCCTGAGGATAAGCGCAGGGCTCATCCTAGGCGCGCTTGCAGGGCTTCTGCTCGGTGACAGCATCTTGTTCATCAAGCCATTCGGAGATCTCTTTGTCAAGCTTCTAAAAATGATCGTAGTTCCTGTTATATTTTTCAGCCTTATCACCGGTTCGGCAAGCATTGATCCGTCAAGGCTTGGGAGAGTCGGGGTTAAAATTTTCGTCTATTATATGATCACGTCCGCCTTTGCGGTCGCCATCGGACTGCTCTTCGCATACATGATGAATCCGGGAGCGAATCTGACGCTTGACAGCGCCATGGCGTCTTCATCGTCAATGGCGCCAGCCCGCGGCGCGCCCGGCTTCATGTCAATTTTCATGTCTTTGTTCCCATCAAATCCTTTTGAATCGCTTGCAAAGGCCGAGGTTCTGCCGGTGATATTCTTCTCCTGCATATTTGGAATTGCGCTTGCGCATCTTCAGCACAGCGAAGATCCCAAGATTGCTTCGAACGCCGCAACTCTTTTCAAAGTCTGCGAAGGCGCCGCCGAAGCGATATACAAGCTTGTCGGCTGGATATTGGAATACGCCCCGATCGGAGTATTCTCACTTATTGCCGTCGTTTTTGCCCAGCAGGGGCTGAAGGTGGCAGGTCCGCTTGGGCATATGGCAGTCGCCGTCTATCTCGCGCTGGCCACACAGCTCCTTGTGTATGGATTGTTCCTTATGTCCGCACGTTTGAGCTTCACACATTTTCTGTCCGGCGCCAGGGAAGCCATCATCACCGCGTTCGTTTCCAGATCAAGCAATGGCACACTGCCAGTTTCAATGAGAAACATGGAGAATCTGGGAGTTCCACGGGCAATTTCATCATTCACCCTCCCGCTTGGCGCGACAATAAACATGAACGGAACAGCAATATACCTTGGGATAAGCGCATATTTCATATCGAACCTAGTTGGCACTCCGCTCAGCGTCAATCAGATGCTTGTCGTAATACTGACGTCAACTCTTGCCGCCGTCGGAACAGCCGGCATTCCCGGCTCCGGCGCAATTATGCTCATCATGGTTCTAGATTCGATCGGGATGCCGCTATCCGAAGGGGGCGCTGTCGCCGCCGCCTACGGCATGATACTCGGAATAGACGCAATTCTCGATATGGGAAGGACTTCCATGAACGTTGCAGGGGATCTTGTCGGCACCGCCCTTGTCGCAAAGAGCGAAGGCGAACTTGACTTGTCCAAATGGAAGAAATAATCCAATAAATAATTTCGCCCGATCACATGGATTTTCATGCCGAATAGACGCAATAAAACATAAAAAAGCCTTGATAAAATCTCCATGCATTGTATCTTGAATGCGAGTCTGTCAATGCTTGAAATTAAACTCTAATGAAAGGAGAATCACATGGCGGCAAAAGTTGATCAGGGAACATGCACCGGATGCGAAGCGTGTGTCGGAGCATGCCCGACAGAAGCTATTGAAATCCGCGACGGAAAAGCGGTCGTAACAGACAAGTGCGTTGACTGCGGAGCCTGTGTTGACGAATGTCCTGTCAGCGCAATCAGCATGCAGTAAGCGCAATACTTTATGCAACTTTATCCCCGCCCTTTTCAGCGGGGATTTTTTTTTGTACAGAATTCCTGTATCAGGAAGACTGGGATAAAGATGAAAGGAAAGTTTACGGTTTTACAGTGTCAGGTATTATAGTCAGGAAATGCAGAAATCCTTTCCGTGAAAGCCGCATGGAGCCGTCTTTTGCGCTGTGTCAGCCGCGCTTTTTAATCCGGAATCCTAAAGCGGCACTCACACCTGCCAATGCACCATAAATAATGCATATAAAATGGCATTGCTACTTCTTTTTAT
>DYRX01000443.1 GCA_020718525.1 Victivallis vadensis | reverse complement strand
TCGGATTGAGCATTGCAAAGGAAATCACGCAATTGCACGGAGGAGAAATTTCCGTCTCCAACCTGCCTGATGGCGCTGTCAGGGCAAAGATTTCAATCCCCTACTGAAATTCCATTTTTGTGTCCTTTGCGGTTTTCGCTTGAATAAAGAAGAAAAATTTGGCCGCAAAGTACTCAGAGGTTCCCGCAAAAGGCGCGAAGGATGACGGGATGGACTTATCAATTTATCTTTCTTTTCCGCTACATATGCTGCCGCTATGGAAATGATTACTCATTACCACATAGTGATATATTTCGATCTTAAAATGTTCCTTCTGTTCGGAAAGCAGACAGCAGAAAGAATCACGATCTTCCGGCGTAGAGAGAATCCAAGCACTGTTTATGCCACGGTTGAAGACATGATATACTCCATGCCCATACGCCAACGCGGTACTCTTCCCATATTTCTCCTCAGTGTAAAGTGCAATAATAAACCACTAAATTATTGATTTACAAAATCTTATTTGTACTGGCACCGTTTTTCTTGCCAAGCAGTCGGGACAGTTCATCCTTTTCAACGGCAACAGCGTTCAGTGCAAGCGCACACAGACATAGCAATACGATTGTTCTCATCTTCTCTTACCTCCAGTTTGTTATTTTTTCCCACCAGGGCGGCTGGGCGGACGGAGGTTCTACTTCCCTTCTGCTTTTTCGTGGATTGGAACTATTTTGTCGCCGAGGCGGAACGGGGGCTCGGATTTAGGCTCTGGCGCAGGACGCTTGCGGACTTCATCGAGCTTGTCCTTCAACGGCGCAAGTGCGGGCTTCCCATCAATGAACTTTTCGAGAAAATCCACATGCCGGGAATCGGCAAAGGAAAGTATTTTCCCGAGTTCCCAAGCTATTGCTGCTTCATACTCCTTTTTAGGGGCTGTCGACTTCTTATACGCCTCCAGTTTCTCCACCAGGACTGGGACGGCATCAGCTTGCTTGGTTTCAACAATATATCTAAACAGATATTTCTCCTTATTCCTGTCTCCGGGATCTGAGAAGTCAGCATTTGACAAGCGCTCAGAGAGGACAAGCGGCAACCAGGCTTTTTCAGGCTGTGACTGTATTTCCGGTTCGTCAAAGAGCACAGTCGTTCCTAAGCCGCTGCGATTGGCCTTTCTTGCCTTTGCGCCTTCAACTGCCTTCATGCACCATATGGGCCATTCCTCATTGATTCTGTCCTTGGGATTTATGGCGTTTTCACCGGTGTTCTTCCAAATCATTTCGATATAGTAATGCCATAGTCCCATTTCAGAACATTTCGGGCTAACGATTGTGCCAAGACCAACCTTGCATCCGGTAATATCTCTACTCCATTCCTTGTTGAAACCCGGATCGCTCCACCAATCATACTTCCTCAAAGCATCAATTTCATTTGCCCTTGTAATCTTTTCATAGCAGATTCTGGCCATAAGGCGCTGCTCCCAGGTCAGGCTCTGGTCATAGGTGGCCTGCCCCAGAAGGGGTAGCAACTCCTTGCCGTGGGACACAACGGAATCTCTGAGTTTAAGATATTCGGCTCCTTGCGCATTTGCGGCATTGCCAAGCAGTCGTGACAGTTCATCCTTTTCAACGGCAACAGCGTTCAGCACATTCTCAAATTTAAAGCTTGAACGCAGGACGGCCAGCGATTTCTGCTCCCTGCCATCGGAAAGATTGAGATCCATCGATCCGCGGCGCATCTTTTCCACAAATGCGTTGTCTCCAATGACGCACTGAGCCATCACATTAGCAAAAGGATTTTCCACCTTTTTCGACACCCCTTCCTCGACATATCTACGGTAGCTTCTTTTCCGATCGGAAAGACTGCGACCCTCGAACTTTGAAAGGACATGGGATATGTCAAGCCATTCAGGAGGCTTGTCGTCACCCACATAAAACCTGTAGCTTGAATGGCTGAATTCGTCCAGGCACCTCAATTTTACGACAATATCCGATTCTTCGAGGGATTTTATCCTGATCGGATTGAGGTGGATGTATCTGGATATGGCCATCCCGTATGCCTCGTCCTCGGCCACATGGCTCTTGAAGCGCCCCTGGAAGATGTGCCCACTCTTGCCGCGCCGGCGGTTCAAAGTGTAGCAGAAAGAGGTTAGAAACGTCTGCATGAATCTCGCAAGATTCGCTTCTGCTGTCTGAAGGTAAAGATGAAAATGGTTCGGCATCAGACA
>DYRX01000131.1 GCA_020718525.1 Victivallis vadensis | reverse complement strand
GACAGGACACTAGATGAGCGACGCGGCGGAAGTCATAAGAGTCATGAAAAAACTGCTACAGAGAACTGTGCTTGCGTGAGCACCCGTCTTTGAGGAGTTCGGCGAGGAATTTTCCAGTATGTGAATTCCTGTTTTTCGCGACTTCCTCGGGACTGCCCTGCGCGACAATTCTACCACCCTTGTCGCCGCCTTCAGGACCGAGATCAATTATGTGGTCGGCCACTTTGATGAAGTCGAGATTGTGCTCTACGACAAGAACCGTGTTGCCGTTGTTCCTTAGCCTGAGCAGGACCTCGATGAGCTTGCTCACGTCGGCGATATGCAGGCCGGTTGTGGGCTCGTCGAGTATGTAGATTGTGTGGCCTCTTGGATTTTTTGCCAGCTCTGTTGCAAGCTTGACCCTCTGGGCCTCTCCGCCAGACAGGGTTGTCGCCGCCTGTCCAAGGTGTATGTAACCGAGCCCGACATCGTCGAGCGTCTCCAGGATTTTCGAGATTGACGGTATTGCGGAGAAGAATCCGACTGCCTCCGAAACGGTCATTTCGAGTACATCCGCAATGCTTCTTCCCTTGTAAAGAACTCCCAGCGTCTCCCTGTTGAACCTGCGCCCATTGCATGAGGTGCAGGTGACATATACATCTGGAAGGAACTGCATTTCGATCTTTTTCACGCCGTCTCCGGAGCAGTCTTCGCAACGGCCGCCCTTGACATTGAAGCTGAAGCGCCCGGGCTTGTATCCTCTGATTCTGGACTCCGGGAGCTTGGCAAAGATATTCCTTATCATTCCAAAGACTTCGGTGTAGGTGGCGGGGTTTGATCTCGGCGTTCTTCCAATCGGACTCTGGTCAATCACAATAGCTCTGCCAATTTTCTCAAGGCCGCTCATCTTTTTGTGTCTGCCTGGAGCGTCGGAAGTCCTTCCGAAATGCCTGTCGAGGCCCGCCCTCAGGATGTCGTCAACGAGACTGCTTTTGCCGGAGCCGGAAACGCCCGTTACACAGCAGAAGACGCCGAGGGGAATTTTTACGCTCACGTTTTTGAGGTTGTTGTGGCTTGCACCTTCGATGCAGATGAAGCCGCCGTTGCCCTTGAGCCTTTTCTCCGGAAGCGGGATGCTCGCCTTTCCCGAGAGATATTCGGCAGTGAGGGACCTTTTGGACGACAAAATTTCTGTAGGAGTTCCCGATGCGACAATTTCACCGCCGTGCCTTCCGGCGCCAGGACCGAGATCAATGACATGGTCGGCGCTTCTTATGGTGTCGAGATCGTGCTCCACGACAATGACGGTGTTTCCGCTGTCGCGCAGATTTTTCAGAGTTGCGATGAGCTTCTGATTGTCCCTCTGATGGAGTCCGATGCTTGGCTCGTCCAGGACATATAGGACCCCGGTAAGTCCGCTTCCGATCTGTGTGGCAAGTCTGATTCTCTGCGCCTCGCCTCCAGAGAGCGTGCCGCTTTCCCTGTCGAGCGTGAGGTAGTCAAGGCCCACATCGGCAAGAAATTTCAGACGCGAGCGGATTTCCCTTACAATCTCGCAGGATATCTTCTTTTCCTCCTCGGTCAAGGAGAGCTTTTCGAGGAATTTGTCGCATTCGACAATGTTAAGCGCGTTGAACTGGCTGATGCTTAGTCCGCCGATTGTCACAGCCAGACTTTCTTTTTTGAGTCTTGCGCCGCCGCAGTTGTCGCAGAGCCTGCGATTCATATACGACTTCAGCCTTTCGCGCACTGAATCGCTTTCGGTCTCCTTGAATCTTCTTTCTAGATTTCTGAGCACCCCCTCGAAGGGCTTGGAGAGCGGATGCATCTTTCCAGAGCGCCAGTAGTCGAATTTGATCGTTTCGTCGCCACTTCCATAGAGGAGGATGTTGCGGATCTTTTCGGGAATTTCCTTGAATGGAACAGAAGTCATTTCCGGAAACTTGCAGTGCTCCGCAATACATCGCAGGATGTGATTGTAGTATATCATCAGGCGTCTTGGACCACGCCTCCACGCCGGGATTGCGCCTCTTTTTATCGAGAGCTCCGGATCGGGGATCAGAAGTTCCGGATCGAAGACAAGCTTTGTTCCGAGACCATTGCATGAAGGACATGCGCCATAGGGGCTGTTGAAGGAAAAATTTCTAGGCAGAAGCTCCGGGAAGCTGAGCCCGCAGGGAACACATGCCAACTGCTCGCTGATCTGCTCCTCAGTCCACTCTCCGGGGGCATCCCCTTCGACAAGAAGGGTCATCAGCCCTTTACCGCATCTCAGCGCCAGCTCGATCGAATCGTTAAGCCGAGACGAGGAGCCTTTCCCCGAAACCAGCCTGTCAACCACCGCCTCAATCGTGTGCTTCCTGTTTTTGTCCAGAGGAGGAATCTTGCCCGACAAGTCGTATGCCGTCCCGTCAATTCTGCACCTGACAAATCCATCCTTCGCCAGGCTGTCCAGGATATCTTTGTGCTCGCCCTTTCTTCCGCTCACATATGGAGCGAGAATCATGAATTTCCGGCCCTGTGGTAGCAGTGAAATCTTGTCGCAGATCGCCTGCGGGCTCTGGCGCTTGAGCGATTTTCCGCACTCAGGGCAATGCGGTTTTCCGACATGGGCGTAGAAAAGCCTTTCATAGTCGTAAATTTCTGTCGTTGTGGCAACAGTCGAACGCGGATTTGAGCCTGACGATCTCTGTTCGATTGCAATCGCCGGAGAAAGCCCTTCTATATGGTCGAGCTCCGGCTTCTGCATCTGATCCAGGAACTGTCTCGCATACGCCGAAAGGCTCTCAACATACCTTCTCTGCCCCTCTGCGTAAAGAGTGTCGAAGGCGAGCGAAGATTTTCCAGAACCGCTCAGACCAGTTATGACGGTGAGGCTGTTTCTCGGTATTCTGACATCAATTCCCTTGAGATTGTGCTGTCTCGCTCCCTTTATGAAAATATCTTTCAGGTTTGTCGCGCTCATATATTGCTTTTTCCTTATCTCACACGAAGACACAAGGCACACGAAGTAAAGAAAAACGTTGTCCACCTGTCTGATGTCCAATAATTGTCCTTCCAGGACAGGCAAGTTTCATTCTTCCTTTGTGCCTTTGCGCCTTTGTGAGAGAATGTTTCATGTGCTTTATCCTCAACTAGTTGGAATTCCGCCCTCTAGCGCCTTTCTTCCTGCGGGTCTCTCATCACTCTTCCCATTCCTCCTCCGAAATATCCGCGCATTGACGTCATCTTGTAGATGTAGTCAACATATTCGGTGAAGGTGTCCGCTCCGTTGTCGCTGTAGCCCAGAGTCCGTGCAAACTGCTTGAGCGCATAGTTTCTTTCAGTGTCGAAGATCTCGCGCAGTTCTCTGAAATTCGAGAACATCTCGCGTCTGAGCTCCTCCGATTCAGGAGACTCCGGATCCTGATTGATACGCGCTGAAAGCTCAGCGTTCACCTTGACCATTTCTTCAATTTTCGCATGGTTTTCAAGCTCTTCCTGGCTCATCCTTGACTTGTCGAGATTAGCCAGAAAATTCTGATTTTCAACCGCAGTGCTTTCAATTCTTTTGCCGAATTCCAGCATCCTGTTGCGCATCTCTTCGTAGCGCTCCGGATTCTCCTTTTTAAGCTTTTCCATTCTTTCCGTCCAGCTCATGTCGCCTCTTTGCTGGGGGTCAGGGCTCGAGTCGGGTCTCCTTAAATTGCTGTCAGGCTGAACGCCAGCTTCGATGGAATCCCTCAAACTGGAGATTTCCTTCTCCTTTTCGCGGAGCTTCTTCCTGAGCTCGGCAATTTCCTTCTGAAATTTATCATCTCTTGAATTGACCTTCTTCGTACCGGCTTCAGATTGGACATCACTTGATTCTGGAGCCTTTGACTCCGAGAGCGCTTCGCCGGAGGCTTGCAGGCGTCTCTTCAAATTTCTGTTTGCAATAGCCAGATGGCAGGCAACTGCCAGTGTTGCAAGAAAAAGCAAAGTCAAGAGAAGGCGCGATATTTTGCTCTGTCCGATTTGCATAATTCTTTCCTTGAGCTAGAATCAAAAGAGACACATTCACTAAAATTACGGAAGAATCCCGGCAATGACAGAAAATAAAGATTCAATCGCCATATTCAAGGGGGAAATTCCCGGATATGAGCTTATTGACAGCGGAAACAAGCGCAGGCTTGAGCGTTTCGCCCATCTCAAGGTGATAAGACACGAGCCTAAGGCCTGGTGGAGTCCCGCCTCTCCGTCCGACTGGAAAGGAGCCGACGCCGAATATGGCGCCGATGGAGTCTGGCGCTTTAAAAATGGCTCTCCGCCCGCCCCCTTCGCAATGCGGACGGACTCTTTCCGCTTCGAGCTGAAATTTTCCGACACCAGCCGCCATTTGGGAGTCTTTCCGGAGCAGTCTCCGCACTGGGACTACATAATGAAGTTTCAAGGTCTCCGCCGGAAAAATGTGAGGCCGTCTCTCCTCAATCTTTTCGGCTACACAGGTGTTGCATCGCTCGCCGCCGTTTCAGCAGGCTTTGATCTCCTTCATCTGGACGCATCCAAGCCCGCAGTCGAATGGGCGAAGAAAAATTTCCAGCTTTCAGGATTTTCTGACAAGCCTGCGAGATTCATTCTCGACGACGCCTCCAAATTTGTCAAGAGGGAGCTCAGGAGAGGTCGCCGCTACGACGCGATCATACTCGATCCGCCTTCTTTCGGCAGAGGTCCCTCCAAGGAGCTCTGGAAGGCTGAAGACGCTCTGCCTGAATTGCTCTCGGACTGCGGGAAACTCCTCTCCGACAATCCGCTTTTTGTAATTCTAACCATGTACAGCATTGACGCATCGTCGCTCATGCTGGGAAACATGCTCGCACGCCTGCCGGGCGCCTCCAGCGGAAAAATCGTCTGCGGTGAACTCGGACTCGGACAGAAGAATTCCAGTACTATTTTGCCCCTCTCCATTTTTTCAAGGCTCGAATTCGGAGAGAAGATATGAACAATATTCCAATGCCGCGCCCCATGATCGAAGGACGAAATGTCTGCAAAATTTTCAAGGATTTCTGGGGAAGACCAAAAGTTTCTGCGCTCAAGGGGCTGGACATTCTTGTCCGGGAGGGAATGATTTTCGGTCTTCTCGGGCCGAACGGAGCAGGCAAGTCAACCCTGATAAAAGTCATTCTCGGGCATCTTTATCCAAGTTCCGGCGCAATTGAGGTGCTTGGCCGCTCTCCGCGGGATGTCGAAGTGAAGTCGCGCATTGGCTACATGTCTGAAAGACCCTCTTTCTATCCTACTCTCAGCGCAAACGAGACTCTCATGTTCTTCTCGCGGCTGCTCGGCATTCCAGGCTCCGAAGCAAAAAGGAGGATCGCACAGCTCCTCCCTATGGTCGGTCTTAACGAAACTGGAACACGCTCCGTCGGTGAATTTTCATACGGAATGAAAAAAAGGCTTGCCCTTGCGCAGAGCCTCCTCAACGATCCGGACCTGCTCCTCCTCGACGAGCCGACCGCAGGACTGGATCCTCTTGGCTGTCGCGAAGTAAAGGATCTGATAATGACCCTCGGCAGGCGCGGAAAGACAGTTCTAATGACGAGCCACCTGCTCGCCGACATGCAGGATCTCTGCGACACCATAATGATTGTCTATGCCGGAAAGGCGCAGGCGTATGGCTCGATCAAGGAGCTACTCGCAAAAAAGGACGAGATTCTTATACGCACCGCCCCACAGCCCAAGGATTCGCTAGACAGGATCGAGCTCATTGCAAGAGAAGCCGCCCCATCAGCGCCTTTTGAAATAAGCCATCCGTCCCGCACGCTGGAGGATTATTTCCTTTCCGTGGTTAAAGGCGCCAGCGAAAATGCAGGCTCAATCGGGGGGGCTAAAATCGGAAGCGGCGTCGCTGAATATCTTTCTTCAAGCACAAAGCTTGACGCGTTCGAGCACGAGGACTTCAAAGCACCTCCAATCAAAGCTGACGATAAATTCGACAATGCCAAAGAAAAAGCGCAGGCGGAGCCCAAAGCCCCCCTAGCCACTGAAAATGTGCCTCCAGTTGATCTGCAAACGGACTCCATCAAAAAGCCTGAGCTTCAGGACAGCAGAAAATCTCCAAAAGCGCGGGAAGCCGCAACGGCGTCCGAAGCATCCGCAGTTGATGAAGCTCTGCTTTCGTCCCTGACCAGGAAGGAAAAATAGGCTCCGCTGATTTGATGAAAAAGACAATCGCAATCTGGCACAATTTTATAAGACTCATGATTCGCAACGGGAGCCTGCCCGGTCTCGTCTGCGCCAGCTCCCTCCTGGCTGTCTTCATCTTCATGTTTGCCGGAAGCGACGGAGAACTTTGCAACGAACTGAAAATAAGAGTAAGATATGCCTTGTACTTCTCATACGGCCTGCTCTGCGTAGCGCTTATCTACATCTCCTCGACATCTATTGCGAAAGACATAGAAAAACGCCACTTCCACAATGTCTGCTCCGCCCCCGTGTCAAGATGGCAGGTCTGGTCTGGAGAATTCCTCGGAATCGTCACATCAGGTCTTCTCGTCTTCCTCTCGAGCTCCCTGGCAATAGCGGCATGCGCGATCGTTTTCGCCTCGAAACACTCGCAGAAAAACGAATCTGCCCAAGGGCTTGACAGAATGCTCAGAGCATATCAGATCTGCCTTCCCGAAGAAGCTGACATTGACGAAGAAGTCGAGCAGAAATTCAGGAGGATGCAGGCGCAATCCCTCATTTCCGCCGACACTCCGGAATTCGAGACCCGCAGGCAAATCCGCGAAGAGATTCGCAGAGCTTCGCAGTTGTGCGAACCGGGCGCTGAAAAAATCTGGATTGTAACCTGGAATCCGGCATCAGCAGTGAAAAATGCGAAATTCGCAATACTCAAATACAAGTTCTACGCCCAAAACAAGCGGATTAAAGTGAAGGGCGTTTTCACAGTCAAAGCGAAAGATAGCTCAAACTATTGGACAGGCGAATTTGAATCCTATCCCTATGTGCCTGGGGAAATTAAAATCCCAGTTTCCGCGCTTCCCGACTCCAAAAAGCTCGAAATCAGCTTCAAAGGCGTTGATGCGCCATATCTGATTTTTCCCCATGGTGCAGGCATCGCCTTGCTATACGACGACGGCGGAATCATTTCAAATTTTGCTTCGATGACATGCGCCATGGCGCTGAATCTCTGCGCCATCACTGCGCTGGCTATGTCGTGCTCATCGCTATTCACCCAGACTGTCGCAATCTTTGTCAGCCTGGTTGCCTTCCTCGTAGGCATTTCTTCCACCTTCTTTGAAACTGTCCTGCGGGACATGTCATATGGCCTGCATGGAATCGGCGGCTCCGCGGTCTACGCGCTGTCCGGATTCATCCGGGCTGGGATTTTTCTCACCCAAGGCATAGCTCCTCCGCCAATCATCGAACGCTTCACCGACGGGATATCCCTCGATTTGATTCACTCTTTTTCATCTTGGGGATTTGGAACGCTTTCTTACATTTTGGCTTTCGTTGCAATTGGAATATTTTTTCTGACAGCCAAGGAAATTGACAAGCTTCAAAACTGAAATATTTGGCGCTGGCACCTCTTGATTCAGGAGTTTTTGCAATGGCGGATAAAAATAAATTTGCGGTATGGTCGAAAGGCTCGGCATTCCTTTTCATACTGATTCTTGCGGGATTTCTGAACTTGCGTTTCGGTGTTGACAAGCATGCCGGAACGCAGAATGGGGAGGAAATCGAGACAGGGGAAAGACTGCCCCAGTCCTTGGCGGCGACAAGCATTGCTTTGGGACCGCTCCGGGGGCTGATCGCCAACATCCTATGGTGGCGCATAATTGAACAGCAGGATGCCGGCAACTATTTCGAAATTATTCAGCTATCAGACTGGATCACAGTGCTTCAGCCGGAAAATCCGAGAGTCTGGACATACCAGGCCTGGAATATGGCATACAATGTGGCATACGAATTCCCCGACGGCGAATCAAAATGGAAATGGATTTTCGCCGCATACAAGCTCCTTGCCCTCGACGCACTGAAAATCCTCCCATCGAGCTACGAGATAAAAAGGGAAACTGCAAGAATATTCGCAGACAGAATCGGCAGTTCCATTGATCCAGGTGCACCTTTTTTCAAAAAGAAATGGGCTGTGACAATCATGAAGTATCTCCCGGAAGGAAGCCGAAGCGAAATCGCCCGCCTTGCCGCAGAGCCAAGAGACTTCTCCGAATACCGCAAAATCCAGGACTTCTCACAGTTCCTCGAAGAATGCTCAAAAATATCCTTCGATCCGTCTAATTCCAAGATATTCTACTCCCCCCAGGATTGGACAGAAATGCAGAGGCGCTTTCTCGATGATCCAAATTCCCGCAAGCTGATGGCGCGCCTCGACTCCTTCCACAAAGCGTCTGAAATCAGGGCCGAACTTGGCCTAGAACCGTCAAGAATGCTCGAAATTGACGAGTCATTCGGCCCCTTCGACTGGCGTCTCTGGCAGGCATTCTCTGTCTATTTCGCTGCAAGAGGCAATTTTGCTGAGTTTCTTAAAGAACCACCGGACAGGCATCCGCTTCTGAGACAGGCCCTCATATCCTCATTCCTCGACGGGAAGCTCATCTGCGATCCCAAGCAGGGGGTATTCCTTACAGCGCCAAATTTCAGAATCTCAGGCAAGCTCCACGACTACTACGACTACATGATGCTGCACCATTTCTCACCTAGGATTGACGCGCTCCACAGAGATTTTCTCGAACGGGCGATGGCAATCTTGTACACATACAACCAAAAAGAAGCCGCGGAGCATATGTTCGAACACTATGTTGAGGGTGGATATCCAGGCTCGGAAAATATTGACTTCGAATCTTTTCTAGTAAAGAGCCTTTATAAGACACTGCACAATACGAGCACCATGACAAGAAAGGCGATGGTCGAGAGCTCCCTCGTCCAGGCATACAACTGGCTCGCCACGGGAGAAGTTCAAAGAGCTGTCGGATATGCGAATTTCGCAAGACTGCTCTGGAAAGACAATCAACTCAGGGCTCAGGGCAATCCTGCAAAAATGCTTCCGCCCCTCGAAGACATGATGAGGTCAGCCCTGAAACAAGTGATGGAATCACCTATCGCCCCCGAATACAAGGCCAGGCTTCAGATCCAGCTCGAATTGAAAGAATTCGAAATGCCGGACGAAAAAGCTGAGACCGGAGACATGCACAAGGAATATGACACATATAAGAATCAGGACAGTGGCGCATCAGGAGATATAATCAGGCTCGAAGAAGATACGGTGGAGGAATAGCTCATGAACGGACAGATTGGACAATATCTTGCAATCGCCAAAAAATCATTCTCGATAATGATGGGCGATCCTTTCATGCTTCTGATGAATCTCAGCATCGTCGCCGCCGCCATGCTCCTCGCCGGCCTGCCAGGATTCACTTTCGGAGACCAGATCAGAGTTCTCCGCGATCAGAGCCTGGCTCTCGCCTTTTCTGGCGGATGCCTCGCCGCCACTCTCGGATGCGCAAAGCTCGTCTCAGAAGAGATCGAAGGCGGCATGATCGCGACTGTCATGAGCAGGCCTGTCAGTCCGACAGCTCTCATTTTTGGCACTTGGGCTGGAATTTCTGCGTCTCTAGCATTCATGACAGCAGTTTCATGCGTCTCCTGCCTCTGGGCGTCAAGGATGATAAGCATTGAAGACCACATGGAGACTCTAAGCCTGGCGCTTTTTCCTTTTCTTGTCCTGCTTTCCCTGGGGCTTCCCGCCCTCAAGAACTATATGCTTCGAGGAACAGGCTTCGCATTCGAATCGAACATTCTCATGCCCATTCTTTTAGGTGCAGGAATTATCCTCCTCGGCTTTTTCGGATTCGACGGCGCGGCTCCAAAACATTTCGGCGATCTGACCGACTGGAAAAGCGCATACGCATATGCATTCATTTTCCTCGGACTCTGCTCCTTCAGCGCAATGATGATACTCTTCTCGACTTTCCTGAACCAAAGCAATCTCATCATATGCGGATTCCTGCTCTTCTTTTTCGGGCTTTTCATGAAGTATCTGGTTGGCATGATGCCATTTCAGGATCTCGGAACTATGCTTATGGTCTTTCTCCCGGACTGGCAGGGATACTGGATAGCAGACAAAATCCCCAAGATGCAAAGCTTCCCTGCGCGCCTCTTTGCAGGGGCATGCATCCATTCTCTGATTCAATCCGCCATTTTCGCGTATCTCGCATCAATCATATTCTCTAAAAAAGAACTGGGAGCGTCGTGACATGAAATACTCCGAAGCCAGACAGGGAAGAATCTTTGTAATCCGCCTCGAAGACGGAGACATCCTTCATGAATGTGTCGAAAGACTGGCAGTCGAGAAGAACGTTTCCAGAGCAATGCTCATCGCCCTCGGCGGCGCAGACAAGGGAAGCAAGCTTGTTGTAGGTCCGGAAAATGGAAGAGCATCCAAGATAATCCCAATGGAAACAATTCTCGAAGACGTGAACGAAATCTCCGGAGTCGGCACATTGTTTCCCGGAGAATCCGGCAAGCCCATCCTTCACATGCACATTGCCTGCGGAAGGGAAAATCGCTCCGTCGCCGGCTGTGTCCGGCGCGGTGTCAAGACTTGGCATGTCCTCGAAATCGTCATGATCGAACTGCTAGATTCAGATGCCGCAAGAAAAACAGATCCTGCCACCGGATTTGAACTGCTCGCCCCCTGACAGGCTTTTGACAGTTGAAACTTGATCATATAGGAAATTGTATTTTTTATAATTTTCGTAATCGTAGTCGCTATCGCTATCA
>DYRX01000442.1 GCA_020718525.1 Victivallis vadensis | reverse complement strand
CGAATAGCGGATGAATTTTCTGAAATGGTCTTGTGGAGCATCCAAATCAAAACCTGAGTATTCGCGATATTTGTTTCTGATGCCGATGAGAATTTGCGTGCAGACACTCTCCTCGTCGGGCAAATTAAATTCGGTTCCACCCGACTGGGAAGCCTCTGTATTTTTTCTGCGTAATCCGCATATCCGATCGCTTAACGCGCGCCTGAACTTGTCCGTAGACAAGCCCCATTGACAGGACCATACCGGAGCCATCCGGCTTCCAGGTGCGCATTGAAATTTCTTGCCTGGCAGGCTTGTCCTTCCGACAACGAACGGCACGCCTGTCTTATGTTTGTTTCTTACCTGTTGGCGGAATATTGAAGAACCGTCGTCAGTCTCGATAAGTTGTGGATTTTTATAGTGCTCTTCAAGGAGCCAGAATCTAGCCAGGAGCAGTTCGAAGAAGCGGAGCTGCTCTTGCTTTGCAGCATCGCATGAGAGAAGGAGAACCGTCCCGTTGGACACAATCTGATACAGAGCCTTTATTTCTTCGGACGCAAGTCTGGCTGTCATCGGATAATGAAGATGCCCGAGAATGCTGGGATTGATGCCGTCCTGGAAGCGATAGGCATCTTTGGAGATTTCGCCTGGACAGCTGGAGATGTCAAGGTTTGACATCATGATGACGGCTTCCGGATTCTGCCCGGGAAGACCGGCCAGATCGCTGTAGCTGCGGACAGTGACAATATTTTTCAATGAAGGCATATCCTTTGCATGAAGATTCATGGAATCATACCGATGGGTGCTTGTGTTGCTTTCAGAATTGAGAGTGCGCTCTGGAGCTGGGCAGAAGAGGCTGTGCGGAGCAATCGCATGATTTTGCTTATGAGCTGCTTCTTTGAAGCACCTGTTTTCTGGGTCTTCCCCCGGGAAGGCCCGAGGAAGTCCGGCATCTTCGCCAGTTCGCTCCGTTTGGCCTTGAGATCTGAATGCCGCTGGTAGAGCGCCGTCATCTCCTCGTTCATGTGGCCGGCAACCGCCTTGACAATGAGCAGTGGAATGTTCTGGAGACCAGCCAGGTAGCAGAATGTATGCCGCAGGGAATGCACGTCCTTCACGGAAACCTTCCTCGATCTTCCTCTGATCTCCCTCGTTGTCTTTATTCCGACGGAGTTCTCTAGAAAATTCCGCACCCTGTAGCTTACCCCAGACGGGTTTTCCTGATACATTTTTGCATGGTCTGGCAGTAGGTACTCGGAGCTGCCCGACTTCGATTCAAGTTCAAGCAGATAGTCCCTGAAGGATGCGGTAATGATCGGGATCTCGACGACAGCTCCCGTCTTCCGCGTCCTCTTCCTGATCAGGTTTTCCTTGAGGTCAAGCTCGTCCTTTCTCAGGAGGCAGATGTCTCCTTCTCTCAGGGCTGTGCATATACCGATGGAAAAGATAGGGCGAATGAAATCGTCAGCCTTCTCGAATATCAGATTGAGCTCGTCCACCGTGAAGGCCTCCCGGGACTGCTTCTCGCTACGCATCATCTGGATGTCGAAGGGGTTCTCGTCGAGCCCGGCCTCAGATGCTAGACTCTTGAAGACTTCCCGGAGCGTCTTTACAATCAGGTTCACTGTGCGCGAGCTGAGAAGATATCCTGTTTTTCTGGTATATGGCTTCCCTTTGCCGCCTGTTGGAATCTTCTGATCGTAGCGCCCCTTTTTCTGTATGTAGCCCACGTAGTCCTCTGCCTGGCTCCTACGCACTTCATGAATGAACTTGACATCCTTGTGCATGCCCGCCATGAATGCTTGAAAGTCGCGCCAGTAGCTTTCCTTTTGACCTAGAAATTTTCCGCCTGTCTTTCTGCTTCTGGGTTTTTCGGTGTATTTTGCGAAAGCATCTTCAAGAGCTATTTTCTCTTTCTCGATGTTGAGCGTCTTCTCGTAGATGCGCTCGAACTGCCTTTTATCCTTTCCAGCCTTGCGGCCAAGCTTGACAGCATCCTTAACTTTCTTTTCGAAGGCTTCTGCGGCGGTCTTGCTGCGGCAGCCGTCGCAGACACCGTAGAAATATCCCCCTGCGCTGAAGAACTTGTAGTGATATTCTTCAGTTTCGCCTTTGCTTGTTTTTCTCCTGAACACGCCCATTCTGTTCCTCCTTTTCAACAAGCTGCTACCATATGCCTAAATTTCTCATCTGGCAAGGAATTATTGGAACATAATTGGAACATTT
>DYRX01000441.1 GCA_020718525.1 Victivallis vadensis | reverse complement strand
ATCTCTTCAGGCTCCGACAAATTTCCTCGTCTTCTTCCTCCCCATCCCGATTTCCGGTTGAGCTCCTCCCTTTTCCCCACAAGGAATTTCTTCCGAAGTCTGGAGACTGTCGCCTGGCTTGCGCCGACGATTTTTGCCGTCTCCGGCAGGGACACTCCTATAGTGCCTCCATTTAAACGGTTTCCAGCAGGATCTCAGCCTTTTATGACGCCGATCGGAGAGAGTTTGTGGATCGGTCTGACGAGGTCTGCTTCTGACGAGATCACGTCCTCGATATCCTTGTATGCCTGCGGAGCCTCTTCGAGGTCGTAGCTGTTTTTTTTCCTCATTTTGCCGCCAAACTTGCTGTGCGCGGCCTTGAAACCGTCGAAGACGATTCCTTCCATTGCTTTTTCACATTCCTGAAGGGAGAGCTTTCCGCAGGCTTCTGAACGGCTCATTTTTCTTCCGGCACCATGCGAGGAGCTTGAGAATGAGTCTGCATTGCCCAGTCCTTCGACGATGTATGAACTGCTCCCCATGCTTCCGGGGATGATTCCTTTTTCCCCTGAAACTGCTGAAGTCGCCCCTTTGCGGTGTATCCAGACGCGCTCCCCGAAATGAATTTCATGCGAAGCATAGTTGTGGTGTATGTCGAATTCCGATTCAAATCTGCACGATCCGACAGCGCGCTCAAATTCGCTTTTGAAATCGTCCATGATCCTGCGCCTGTTTTCCTTCGCGTATTCGAGGGCGAAGCCCATGTCCCGGGCATACTTTGCGCCCTCCTGGGAATCTGCCGGGAGCCAGGCGAGCTCCGGATCGGGGAAGGAAAGCCCCTCGCGCCTGTCTAGATTCAGCGCAATCTTGTGGTGATGCTCCGCGATTCTGTAGCCAAGATTTCTCGATCCGCTGTGTATCATGAGCCACACGGATCCAGATTCGTCGCCTTGTATTTCGATGAAATGATTGCCGCCGCCCAGCGTACCAAGATTTCTGCGGGCGAGCTCCCAGACTGAGGTATTTGCGCCTCCAGGCAGATCCGCCAAGAGCTCCTCGAATGGCTCCCAATGCTGGGGATTATTCCTCGCGGCACCCTCTCCAACAGGAACGGATCTCTTCACGGAATGCAGGATTTTAGAGAGCAGTTCCGGACCGAGACTCTCTCTGCGGACTTCCGTTCTAACCGTGCGCATTCCGCATCCGATGTCAACTCCGACAGCATTCGGGATCAGCGCATTTCTGCAGGCAATCACGGCTCCTATGGGCATCCCATAGCCGACATGGCAGTCGGGCATGACTGCCACATGCGAAAAGAGTGCTGGATGATTTGCGAGATTCGCAATTTGCGACATCGCTTTTTCTCCGGGCTCCCTGCACCAGCTCAGAACAGGCAAGATGCCAATTGATTTGTTTTTCCAGTTCATGTATATGTCTCCTATTGTACATATTCAGCGACTGATTCCTAGTTCCACAGTTTTTTCAAAATTAAACTGCCAGAAAGAACACGCTGAACAGCGTGAACAGCAACTGCAGTTTCAAATGAGTAAAGTATGTTCGTATACTGAATCCGTACTAGAAGTCCCCGCAGAAAAAATAATTTGGCATTAGTCCAGCAGTTCGGCGATTTTAGCGGACAGGAAGGATAGATTGCATTCGGGGCCGTCCCCGCTTTTGACCATCAAATCGGAATGCTTCTCACACGGCGCGATGAATTTCCTATAGGATGGCATGACAAAATTGAAAAAGCGCTTTTTGACGTCTTCCGGATCGCAGGAGCGTTCGGCGCAGTCTCTTCTGAGCCTTCTGAATAGCATTAGCGTTTCATCGGCGTCAATGAATATTTTCAGATCTGCGAGCCTTCGTATCTCCTCGTTGCAGAGGGCGAATATTCCTTCCGCAACGATCAGTCCGCCACAGATTGCCCCACGGGCTTTTCCAGTCCTTTTCCGGGCATGGGTCGAAAAGTCGTATCGGATTTCGTCGCATTCCTCTCCGGCTATCAGCGAGCGCAGGTCTTTTTCCAGGAGAGAGAATTCCACCGCATCAGGGCTGTCGAAATCGTAGCTTTTATAGAAGTCCGTAGATTTTCCTGAGACATCCTTGTAGTAGTCGTCCATCGGGAAGAGAAGGACAGGCAGTCTATGTTTCAACGATTCCGCCAGATCCCTGGCAAGGGTGCTTTTCCCAGAGCCACTGCCTCCGGAAACCAGCACCAATTTGTTTTTTTT
>DYRX01000130.1 GCA_020718525.1 Victivallis vadensis | reverse complement strand
TGATTTTTTTATCAGCATCTTGCATTTCAGCCTCCTTCATGCCAATATATATAAGCATATTATACATATATAGTAAAACAAAGGAGGCCGATTGTCAATGGAGAAAATCGAAATTTCCCGTTTTTTTCCAGGAAGAGAGGTCGAGTAGATCGCCAGAGGAACGTCGCTCGTCGAGAGGAAATCGCCGATTACCGGGCATCAATGCGCATACAGCTCGTCTTCGACTATCCCGGTGGGACGATGCATGTCGAAATAGATATTCGCTGTTCATAATTCCTTAGCTTGACAGCAATGCACCCTCCCTGGGCGGAGACCGCGGAAGGCGGCATCTCACTTCGACACATGCGATTTTCGGCGTTTTGGCGAGGATGCGAATTGAAATCACCTATATGAGAGATATATTCTGCGGGCAAATTTACCGCAATGACCATACAAAATAGAGGTTTGCTGGATGCTCATACTCGGGATCAACACCGGACTGAATTCGTCGCTCGTTCTGCTGAAGGACGGCACACCGCTTTTCGGCGTTCAGGAGGAAAGGCTTTCAAGGATTAAAAATCAGCCCGGCTTTCCTCGGCTTTCCATCAAGGCGGCTCTTGACTCCGGCAATTTTTCGATTGATGACATTGATATCCTCGCAATAGCGGGAAAAAGTTCGAAAATAGCGCTGAGCCGCGAGGATGACCTTCAAAAATTTCACAACCGCTACAAAGAGATAAAGAAAGACTGGTTTGGCTCGGAAGACAAATTTCTTGCGAAGTTCGCAGAAAAGGCTGAGGCGGGAATCCGGCTGATATCACGTGGAGCCGCAGCCAAGGCCCCCCCCGCCCGTCTTGAAGACTACATTGCAGAGCTTGGACTGCAGAAGAAGGAGAGGCGCTACGAGCATCACCTCTGCCATGCCGCGTCGGCGTACTACGGACTAGCCCGCGAAATGTCGGATAAGAAGCATCTGATTTTCAGCATGGACGGCGGTGGAGACGCAAAGACCAGCGCAGTCTATGTCGGAGATTCTGGAAAATTGAATGAAATCGCATCTTCGGATTCATTTTCGCCCGCCTGCATTTATGCGCACATCACATATATCATGGGATTTCTTCCCCATGAGCACGAATACAAGCTCATGGGCATGGCGCCATACGCACAGCCCAAGTATGCCGCAATCGTGAGGAATTCCCTAAATCGCTTTGTCGGCTTCGACGCGTCCAATCCGCTCGTGCTGAACAACGGAGAAAAATACAAAGGACTGCGGAATTCACAGGGCAGTGTCAAGCAGGCGCTGATAGAGGATCTTTTTAAAAGCGTCCTCAATCTTCGCTTTGACACTCTTGCCGCCGGACTTCAGCTTATGGCGGAGGAGCTGGCGGTCGCCTGGATAAAAGAGGGAGTTCGCACAACTGGCATAAGGAACGTCCTTCTTTCCGGGGGCTTCTTTATGAATGTCAAAGCCAATAAGCTCATATCGGAACTGCCTGAACTGGAATCCCTTGACGTGTTTCCTTCCTGTGGCGACGAAAGTAACGCATTCGGAGCGGCATTCCTTGCCCACCAGGAGCAAACTCCTGCCGGCGGTCGTTCGCAAATATCTTTTCGGGATTTCTGCCTGGGACCGAGCGCCAATTCGGACATCGAGGAGGCAAGGGAGAAGTATTCCGGCAAAGTTTCATTCGAGTACGCCGAGAACATAAATGACAGAATTGTGGAATTTCTAATCAGAAAGAAGATCGTTGCCAGGGCATCGGGCAAAATGGAATTTGGGGCAAGAGCGCTTGGCAATCGCTCTATTCTCGCTTCGCCGGACGATCCGCGCATAATCAACAAGATAAATGCGGCAATCAAGAAAAGGGATTTTTGGATGCCTTTCGCTCCGGCACTCATCGAGGAAGATCTGGAGTCAGTTGTCCGCGTACCATCAACGATAAGACAGTCTCTTTCTCCGTATATGATGTTCACCTTCGATGTCAAGCCCGAATATGTCGAACGGATCATTGCCGGAATTCACCAGGCGGACAAGACGGCAAGGGCGCAGACTGTCAATGCAGACCTCTATCCGGATCTTCATGAGATAATTTTTAAGTTCCGCCAGGCTACCGGAATTCCTGCCGTTCTGAACACGTCCTTCAATCTTCACGGCTTTCCAATAGTCCTCGGCGCCTGCGACGCGGTGGAAGTCTATCTGGATTCCGAGCTTGACGTTCTTGTGATCGGCAACTGGATTGTGACAAAAAAATGACTGCGACTCCCTGTCGGATTTTATCTGTAGCATATGTATTTGCAACATTTCTCAAAGAAAGGTCAAGTCATGCAATTGGTTGACGAGAAAATCAGAAGGATGGAAGCGATAGATGTTCCGCAGACAAAACGTCCGGACTTCGATCAGTTCTGGAAAAACACGATGGACAAGGTCAAAAGCCGCCCATTGAATGTCGCAGGCGGCAGAATTGACTATCCGATCAAATCCATAGAGGCGAGGGACATAAGCTTCGAGGGCTTGGACGGAACCCCGATAAAGACCTGGGTTCTTCTTCCTCAGGAGGCAAAGAGGCAGAAGGTGCCCGTTGTCATATCCTATCATGGTGCAGGAGGTTCGAGAGGAACTCCGACTTGGCATCTGCAATGGCTCATGATGGGGGCGGCGGTCATTTCGCATGACTACAGGATGCAGGGAGGAAGCACCGGCTCCAACAGCGGGTTCATGGGGGCTCAGACGCTGAGCATAAGTTCCTTGGGAATCCTTGACAGGGAAAGCTGGTATTTCTATCATGCGCACACGGATGCCCTCCGGGTCGTGGAGCTGGCGAAGACAATCCCTGAAATTGATCAGAGCAGGATTTGCCTCAACGGTGGCAGTCAGGGCGGAGGAGAAGTCCTTTTTGTCGCCTCGTTTTATGACGGTATAAAGCTCTGCATGGCTGATGTTCCGAGCAACGGGTGGCTCGAAAAAAGACTTATGGACGCAAGCGGCGGCTATGGCAACATCGCCCAGTATCTGAGGGAAAATCCGGACAAGCTTGACACCGTCTGCGACACCATGAGCTACTTCGACAACATCAACCATGTTGACAGAATCAAATGTCCGACTCTAATATCCCTTGGTCTGAGAGATCCTGTCTGCCCGCCGGAAAACGTCTATGCGATGTGCAACAAGATCTCTGCGCGCAAGGAGATCGTCGTCTATCCGTTCGGAGAGCATGGTGGCGGAGGGCAGATCCACAACGACCGCAAACTCGAATTCTACGCGAAGAATGTGATTTGAACTTTCCAGAAAACGATGAAAGACTGAAAAGGGAGAGATGCGATGCCGATATACGAATATAGTTGCAAGGATTGCGGATGCAAATTCGAAAAGCTCGTTAAAAACGGAGCAGAGAGTGTTCAATGCCCATCCTGTTCAGGAAAAAACTCTGAACGACTTCTCTCCGTATTTTCTTCGAGCATGGCCGGTTCGCCAAAATGCGAAATGAAGTCAAAATGTCCTTCGGCAGGCACAAGTTGCTGTTCCGGAGGCAGTTGCGGAATGCACAGGCACTGAAATAAAAAACAGGAATACCATGAAAATCCTTGGAATCTGCGGAAGCCCCAGATCAAAAAAACTCTCGGCGTGCTACAAGATACTCGAACACACACTCGAAGCCACTGGAATGGAATATGAAATCGTAAGACTTGGCAAACTGAATTATACTGGCTGTATCGCCTGTCTCGGCTGTGTCTCTGACAATGTCTGCAGACTCCACGACGATCTTCGGGATCTTCGGAATAAAATCATTGAAGCCGACGCATACGTGATTGCTTCCCCAAACTACTACTCGGGAATGAGCGCATTCACTCGGGCTTTTCTGGAAAGATGGTTTCAGTTCCGCCACCGCGGCAATGACACGACCTGGGGCAAGCTTGCAGTTGCAATTGGCGTGGGGAGCATGAGCGGAGAGCCAGTCCTAGACGAAATTGAGAAGATGCTTATGTATAACTTTGTCAAGATCGTTGCGAAGATTTCCTTGGAAGGCAATCCAAGCTGTTTTTACTGCGGATACGGGAACAATTGCGAAGTCGGGGTTCCTAAGCTGGCGGGGATAAGCTGCCCCCCGCCTGACAAGATTCCGAGCATTCTTGACGATCCAGCCAACCGGGAAGCCGCTGAAAATGCGGGCAGGCTTCTTGCTAAGTCCTTGCGTGAAGGATACGACAGAAGGCTTACATCCCTGGAGATGCAGGAGCGTCTTTCTGAAAGATTCCAGGAATCCGTATAAGTCAAGCGGTTTCGCTTTTTTCAGTTTTTCATCCTGCGCGCTCAGCATGCGGCAGGAAGGAGATTCATACAACAAAGGGAGTGTCGTGATGTACATGTTCAATTGCGCTAAATGCAAAAATATCATCAGAACGGATTATGCCAATATTGGCGATCCGGTCGAGTGCCCTCTCTGCGGATTCATCCAGATTGCACCGGAGCCTCTGCTAGGCTCAGGAAAATTCTATGAAGACTTTAGACTTCTTTCGTCTTTCTCCCAAGGAATGCTTTGGAACAGCTACATTGCGGAAAACGCCAAGAACCGCGGATCCTCTGCCAAATTCGTCCTGCGCATTCCGACTCAGTTTTTTCTGAAGAGAGTCTCGGACTGCGCTCTTTTTGCCGAACACGTCATAAGAGCTGGCACGACAGGGATAGAAGGCCTGGAACAGCTATCAGATCGCTGTACCAACTCCGGAAAGGAATTTTTCGCATACAACTACAATCCTGATCTCAGAAGCCTGGCATCCATCTGCGCATCCGGAACTGCCTTCAGCGAAATGGACGCCTTGCTGATAATTAAAAAAATCTCCGAGGCTCTTTCGAACGCATGGGAAAAAGACTCCCTGATCCATGGCGCCATCTCGCCCTCAAACGTAGCAATAAAGCTTTCCAGCCTGGAGCCAATGCTCAGCGGAGTCGGCATTTCAGAATTTCTCGCCTCCGAAAAAAAACTACTTGATTCCGGATTCAGCATATGGGATCAGCGATACGTCGCGCCAGAGTTCATTCTGAATGGAAAATTTGACTCCCCCTCAATTGACATCTGCTCTCTTGGACGCATTTTCTACACGCTTCTCATGGCAGAAAATGCTCCGCCTCAGTTTGATGAAAACGGCGCCTTTGTCGAAGACTCCTCCGTCATGCTCAAAAACGTTTCAGAACACAAGCCAAAAACTTCAGAGATGGGACTTATGCTTCTGAGCTCTCTCTGCGAAGCAAATCCGGACAAACGCCCTTCCTCATACAGCGCGCTCTCAATTAAAATCGAAGGTGTGCTTGAATCCATCAGCCCCGAATACCGGGCAATAAAATACAGAAAAAAGATCAATATATGGGGCAGATACGATTCAAAGGTGAAGAAAGAGGCGTGCCTGCCTCCGCTCTCCAGCGGAATGGAAATGGGACTGGGTCAGAAAAAGACCTTTCATATCGCTCCTCTCCCCAAAAAAGACCTAACATTCAAGAACAAGGCAGGAAGGGTCTTTTCCTCAAAAAATATCCGGACGCTCAACCATCGCTGGCCTTCAAAAGAAAGCTCTAGCGGCGCAGGATTGCTCATACTGGGACTCCTCGTCATATTCGCTCTTGTCTTTGCCTACAACTATTTGAGAGACAGTTCTCAGAAAGCAAAGCGTGAAAGCAATAAAACAGCTCAAGAGGCATTGTCTGCAGATGCGCAAAAAAGCTTGAGACAGGATGAAGAGACAAGGGAGCCGCAAGGCAAGCCGCCTGAAAAGGACTCAGTCGCAGCTCGGAAAGATGAGGCAAAAGACCCACAGGTCTCTCCAAAAAAACTCAAGTTCGAAGAGGAACTGGCTGTAGTTGCGGAATTCGTCTCCAGAAATCCGGAAAGCTATGACGAGGCTATAGAAAAATACGAGGCGCTGAAAAGACCCTTTGTGACTGCTGGGAAATTCGATGATATCGGCCGTATCAACGATCTCATATTCGAACTCGAAAAGAAAAAGCAAAGGAAAGTCGAGGAGACGGTTCAGTCCCTGATCGAGCAGATCAAGCCGCTCATTGACAAGGGTGAAAACAATCAGGCGGTGCTCTTCCTAGATTCGTACAGCGGAAAATTCGCCGCAGAGACAAAAAGACAGAGGAAGGACATCTCTAGAAAAATTCTTGAAGGCGTCTCCGTCGCCGAAATAAGCAGAGGCGAGGCGATCAGAATCGTTGATGCTGTCTTTGAAAAAAACGCAAACCTTGTCGCCTCTGGCAAAGTCACCGAGCTCTCCGATGAACTCAGGGTAGAACTCGAAAATCCTGCCGTAAAGCCTGTCCTGGACATCTTGAAAGCGTACGTTTCAGACCTTGCCGAATTTGCCGCGTTAAAGACAGCGATCAGAGAAAAAGCGAAGACACCCAAGTCCGTCTCAGACGAAATGGCTAAAATTGCTCCGGACGAAAAAAGCTTTCTGAAGGGGCTGGCATATTCCGAGATCGGCGATTTCCAGAAGGCATATGAAAATTTTGACAAGATGCAGTTCGGCTCCGGGAATTATTTCACAACAGCCTTTTATGAGATCGAAGCTGACAAGGAGGCTCAAAAGATCATTCAAAAGTATTCCCTGGAATTTGAAAGGGGAAAGCCGGAGACGCTCGTCTCCTCCCTCTATAAAAGCCAGATGAGTCCTGATAAGGCGAAAGACCTGCTAGAAGATGTAAAAACCTTCGAGAGCAACTACTCCGACTCAGAATTCTATGTCAAAAACTCCGGCCAGATCGAAGCGATAAAGAAACACTGCTTCAACCTGCTTAAGACACCTGAAAAGGAGAGGGAAAGAGAACTTGTCGTCCTTGGCGACCAGGAGGGCACCGTATCCAGCGGCGCACAGCTCCTGTCCATGCTTGAGAAGGCCGACAACTGGACAACAATCAGGCTGAAAAAAGGAGTTTACAGCTTTTCAAGCCCAGAGGACCGGGCTCGCAGAAACAAAGAGGACAAGAACCGATACGACCTAGAGCAGAGCTCCCTATCGAGCTACTCATTCAACCTCAGTCTGACAGGTCTGAAACTGATCGGCGAGGAGGGCGTAATCTTCGACAACGACCTGACCATAACAGCACAGTCCGTCGAGATTTCGAACATCGTCGTGAGAAGAGGCGCCTTCATGATCATGCCGCACAGCCTCAGCGTTCTGCCTGACTCCGGAAATGTGATGGTCAGAAACTGCGTGTTCGAGGACGAGGAGACCAGAGTGAGAAACGGAATCAACATCACCTTCGAGAACTGCTTTTCCAAGGGGATGATCATAGAGAGATCCAAAAATGTCGTCCTCAGGCACTGCACAATTGTCGCACAGCAGAGGGGGCTATCCCAGAACGCCGCCCTCTGGATAGATGGAGACGGAGTCAATATATTCCAGAGCGTAATCTATGGCAGTTATCTGGGAATCATCTTCTCCGATAAAGGCAAGGACATCAAAAAAGACTCCGAGATAAGGAGCGACAGGGGAATAGTTATTGACGAGACCCTGCTTTTCGGAGAGCGCGGCATATGCGCCTTCCAGTTCGGAGACAGACCCCTGGAAGAAAAGGATTTCGTCACAAGCGCGTCAAAGGTCTCAAAATATTGCAGACCCAAACGCAACATCTACTATTCGCCTGAGTTCACCGATCCTGTCAGCGGAAACTGGCGTCTTGTCAAAGGCACTCCAGGCTACAAAGGCGGCGCGCCAAAATACAAAGGGGGCCCGATCTACTACAGGAACCTAAAGCTAGGAAAAGATCTTGGCGTTCTCTGGGACGAGATAAACATTGTCCCAAAAGAGTCCAAGGATAAATCTCACAAACGCATAAATGAAAGCAGGTAGCCAGCCAAAATGACAATATTGATTGCAATACTTATCATCGTCGTCCTTTTCGTGGGGGCATCTTTCAATATGCTTGTTTCGCGCAGGAATTCTGCAAGGAACAGCCTTTCGACAATTGATGTCATGCTGAAAAAACGCTTCGATCTGATTCCAAATCTTGTCGAAACCGTCAAAGCATATTCCGAACACGAGAAGCACATCTTCGAAAGCATTGCAAAGACTAGGAGCGAGTTCATGAGAGGAGACTTGTCCGCATCTGAGCGCGTCCGCATCGGACTTGCCGCGACAGGGGACGTAGGCAGGCTCCTCGCATTGTCAGAAGCCTACCCGGAGCTCAAAGCATCCTCGCTCTTCCTCAATCTTCAAAAAAACCTTTCGGAAATTGAGGAGCAGATCTCGGCATCAAGAAGGGCATTCAATTCTGCGGCGACAGACTATAACAACGCATGCGAAATGCTTCCGACCAACATGGTTGCAAATCTTTTTGGATTCTCCGCAATCGAACTTTTTTCAACATCTGACTCGTCCAATCCGGCTGTCAGCTTCAAGGCCGATCCGAAATGAGAAGCCAGGACGAGTTTTTCCATTTCGTCACTGAAGAGCTCAGAGCTTCGCTCCTTGAGCTTGATTCCTCGAGAAAGGAAATAATGCAATGGACCCTGCTTTTCCTTGCAATTCTTATTCCATCCCTCTTCGGCATTGTAGCTGTTGTAAGGTTTGCTCTCCTGCCGGATCTGCTCAGCATCCTGATTGGACTTGCAATCGGCCTAACCCTCCTCTCGATATACGTCCTTAAAATCCACGAGCCTCGTAAAACACTCAATTCAGAATATAAAAGGAAGATTGTCAAAAAAATGCTCGCCTTCGTGAGCCCGGATTTAGACTACCATCCTGAAACTGGAATTTCTGAGCGCGAATACATGCAGAGCGGCCTCTACACGAAAGATCCCGACAGATACAAGTCCGAAGACCGCGCCGTCGGAATGCTAGGCAGGACAAAGCTCGAATTTTCCGAAATACATTCCGAATACAAGACCGAATCCACAGATTCGAAAGGGCACAAAAGCGAAACCTGGCACACGATTTTCAGGGGAGTCTTCGTGATAGCCGACTTCAACAAGGATTTTTCATCCAAGACATTGGTGCTTCCGGACTTATGTGAAAAATATTTTGGCTTCATCGGAAAGGCCGTCCAATCCTGGAAGCCGGGTCCCGAGGAACTGGTTAAACTGGAGGACCCTGATTTTGAAAAGCAGTTCGTCGTCTATTCCAGGGATCAAATCGAAGCAAGATATCTCCTTTCTCCATCTCTGATGAGAAAAATACTCGGACTCCGCGAGCAGCTGCTTCCCTTGAACAAGGGCCGCCTGAGCATATCATTCGTCTCCTCCAAAATGTTCATCGCAATTCCTGTTGAAACAAATCTTTTCGAGGCATCTGTCTGGACTCCCCTCTGGGACAAGAAGACGCTCTCACTCTATTTTTCCTTTCTGAACTTTTGCGTGGGGATTGTGGAAGAACTCGATCTTAACACCAGAATATGGTCGAAGGAATGAACAATTTTTCACAGGACAGGCAACTGATTGCTGATAATCTGCAAACTTAAACGGAGACATTTCCATGAGGGCATCATTTCTTTTCGGAGCCTTCTTCATCATCCACTTTGTTTCATTCAATCTGCTTGTAGCGGAAGATTCCACACCCATTCAAGATGGGAAGGCCTTTCTGGAATCCGCAAGAAAAGCGCCAATGAACGAGTCTTGGGCAGTGCTCTCAGGAAGAATCATCCATAAACGTGGAAAAGCCTCCCCAGTCGAATCCCCCGTCTATCTGGGCATCTTGTTCACGCCAGAAAGAATCCTGGCACAAATCTACATTGATCCAGATGAGAAATATTCCATTGGCCAGGCATATTATTCAAAAAACGAGGACGGCACAAGCGTAATACCATTCAACAATAAAAAAGACGGACAATCAGTCCTGGCAGAGTGCGGACTCCGCCCGGAAGACATGACGTTCTCATTCATGTACTGGGATTTCGTCAAAGAGCTTGATGCAAATTCCTCCCCGGGCCGGCAGTGCAGAGTCTTTCTGCTGGAGTCCCCATCAAAGAAGGAGCAAGCCAGAGTCTATATTGACACCGAATATAGATATCCTCTCAAGGCGGAATGGATAAAAAGCAGTGCAGATGGCAAGAAAGAAGAGCCCTACAGAAGCATAGAAATTGGCGGATTCCGCAAGGAAGCTGGTTTCTGGTTTGTCGAATCCTTCCAGATATTTGGTCCTGGCTTCAGAACAAAAGTCGAATTTTCCGATGTCAAGGCTGGCCTAAGCAAAGACGGCATCCCTGAAAATCTTCTCAATAAACAATGAGAATTGCCACCGTCTCAAGCTCCTGCCCATTCACTATCACTGACAGCGACTGGAATATCAAGGGTTTCTTCGACTTCAATGGAGACAGTAAAAGTGACATCCTCTGGGAAAACATATCCACTAAAAAAACTGTCGTTTACCTTATGGACGGCGGGACACTCTCCTCTGCAGGCACCATCTACAGCAACGGTCCATTGTGGAATCTTCTCATTCCGATGGACAAGTGACTGGGCATAATCTCCAATAGATTTAGATATTTTCCAATTCCTATTTCACAATCCATGATATTGTGCTAGTTTATGGATCCGTTTGTGGCTAGTGATTAAGATTGACGTTTTCATTGAAAAAGAGCGGAGCAGGCGATGAAAAATGAATGCATATGTTGGATTTGCTTCAATCGGGGTCGGGGTCGCTATCGGAATCGATGCATGGGAATAATATTCGATCCAGCCCTGCTTGCGCTAGCGCGCAGGCAAGTTCCGATTCCGATCCCGATACCGATAAATTGCAACAACAGCAAATTCTACGAATCAGGAGTTCTGAAATCAGAGAAAAAAAGAAATTGCACCCTGAAGGGGTGCAACAACATTGGTAATTGGGAATAATTTA
>DYRX01000129.1 GCA_020718525.1 Victivallis vadensis | reverse complement strand
CACAGCGGAGCGGTTCACGTTAGCGTACACGATGTACATTGACGAATGCGATTACAATAGCGAGTCTTGGAACGTCCCGGCGTAGCCGGTTAATTTAATAGCAAATATTTGGGGAGTCTGCGCTTTTCGTGAAGGAAAGTCATTTGCTTTTGAGGGCGGATGGGATTAGGGTATGGAATGCCAGTAAACAAGAAACAGCTCGTCCGTCTCATCAAGCTCGTAGCGGAGCTCAAGGAGAACCGCTACCCGAACTGCCATTCCTTCGCCGAGAAGCTTCACCGGCTTGAACAAGACGCGAATATGAACATAGACTGCAAGGCCAAGACGATACAGCGCGACATCAGGACGCTCAAGGAAGAATTTGGCGCCCCGATCAGTTTCGACTACAGGAACAACGGTTTCCACCTCGATCACCATGGATGGGATTTTGTCTGCCCGGCACTGCAGGACGAGGAGATGATGGCATCCATATTCGGCGCGAAGATCGCGGAGGACATATTCCCCGAGCCGATAAAGTCGAAGATCCGCAGGGCGGTGGACACTCAGCTTGCGGGGACCAACCCGGATGCCCTCGACAAGGCATTCATAAAGACCCTCATAGCGGCGTCGGGCGTGAATGTGAAAATAGACACAGCAATATTTGAGACGGTCTTCAACGCCTGGCAGGAGAGGCTGGCCCTCGACATAAGATACCGCGCTCCGAACGGCACAGTTTCCACTAGACGCATCGAGCCACATGTCCTTACATACTACAGAAGCGCCTGGTACATAAAGGGATACTGCCTAAAGTCCGATGCGACAAGACTATTCGCCATACACAGGATAAAGTCGGCGGTTCTGACCGACAAGACCTTCGAGCCGGACAAGAAGATAATTGACAGCGTGAACAAGGGCGAAGTGTATGACTACGGCAAGGTGAAGGATGTGGAAATATGGTTCGCCCCGGAATCCGCGAACTATGTGGGTGAGCTGAAGCTCAGGCATGGCGAGAAACTCTTGTTCTCAAAGGACGGGTCCGCCGTCATGAAAATGGCGGAGGCTGTGCCGGAGGAGGTCATCAAGCTTGTAATGTCAGAGTGTGGGAACGCCAGACTCGTGAAACCTGCGAAACTCGCAGAGAAAATTGCGGAAGTCGCAGGGAAGATCGCCGCGACGCATCGCTCCTATAGACACAGAGACTGATTATTGATCTGACCGCAAAGGTATTCCGTTCAATATTCGTTGTTGAAATTCAAGATCCGATATTTTTTCTTCAGGCAGATTTTTCCTTGATCCCGATTCCGACAGCGACTCCGGGAGCGATTTATGGGGCATCGGAAGATGCGCTTCCTTCTACTTCTTCACATTGCTTGTGGAGTAAGTGATGAACCAGGGGCGGTTGTAGAACAGGTTCTCCGTCCTCAATTCCGGGGGGCACCAGAAATTGTCTATGCCTTTTTTGTCGGCGTAGTCAAACCAGGAGACTTTCATGTCTAAGGAGCTTAGCTCGCCGACGGGCAGTCTGGCTTTGACATAGAGATTGTCCTTGTCTTTTTCACTGCATGACCATGAGAAGTTCAATTCTCCCTCGACTCCGAAGGAGAACACATCCTTGATTGATCCCTGCATTTTTGCCGCCATGTAGAAGCCGTCCTCCGATGTCTTGCTGCGCACGTGGCCGACGATGGCGGTCTGGACTGAGTGGTCGTTCACCGACAATGGCACAATTTCTGGTCCGCCTACAGTTGATTCATCGTATTTCCAGGAGCTCGTGTAAGTTGAGGGATCGTTCCATATGCGCTCGATCTCCTGTTCTTCTGACCACCACCTGTCGGTTTCGATGTAGGAAACCGATGGGAAGGATTCGTCGGAAAAACGCAGAATTGGGAATATGACTTCGCAACCCTGCTGATTCTTGAACTGCATGATGTCGCAGATTGTAATCGGGCAGAGATATACCAGAATGACTTTCCCCTGATATGCGGCGGATGCGCAAGCCTCGAACCCGTATGTGACGGAAAACTCTTTGGTTTCCGAGAAGAGATGGCTCCAGCCAGATTTGAGTTCGAAGTATGGTCCGAGATTCTTGTTCCCTAGCGTAGTGAAAGCTCCGATCTTGGAAGAAAACTTGTATGTCTCCGTCTCCTGCTGTTCCTTGGAGAAGGTGAAGAAGGTGCCTTTGTCCTCCATCTGGGTGTTCGCCGTGGGCGGCGGACCGTCTATGACTCCGATCAAGGGGCATGCCTTGCGCCTGAATTCTTCAGACATGTCCGTCTGCCATGATTTTTGCGACTCGGAGTTTCTAACCTTGAAAGTCCCGAGAGAGCCGATGGGGTCTATTCCGAATATGACATATGGATTTGTTAGATAAGTTCCCGTATAAAAAAACCAGGGGATCAGCGAGATTGTGTTTTTGCCCTGCGCGTCTTTGCCGACCACATATCGGACTGCCATAGAGGGGGTGGATGAAGTGGACGTGCTGTCGGCCCCCCTTGTCTTCTTCAACAAACGCTCCTCTGTCCAATGCTGCTTGGTCAGGTCATAAAACGTGTAGCCCGTGTCAGACTTGCTGTTGTTACTGCATCTGACAAGCAGACAGAGTCTCCCGTCGAATGTGTTTGCGAGGAAGCATCCGTGGTTTCTGGTCGTGATGGGAGCTGTCATGGGCTGTGTCAGGCTCATGGTCTCAAAATTGAAGAAGGCGAAGGCTGTCTGCGTATTGCCTGTGTTTGGAATGGACCAGGCGAGTGCGGCGGCGGGAATGTTTTCATCATCGTTTTTCGGAATCAATGCGGAGCACGCCGCCAGTTCGTTGTTTATCAGCAGAGGGACAGATATTTCCTTTTCATCCCATTTGACAAACTGCTCGAAGGGAAGGTTGAAGTTGATCGTCGCCGAGCGCACCCTGAATTCTGTAGCATGGCTTGTGCTGTCCTGATAAATTATGTGAAGCCTTTTCTTTGTCTCGTCGTAAATCCCATGCAATCCCCAATGCTGGCGGTCGCCCTGCCTCCATGGCGCAAAATTGTCAAGATCGCATATCTTTGTCCAGTGGTTGTTGTCAAGCGTCTCGCCGGAATTGTGCATGCTGAGGGACCATGTTCCCGGCCCGCCCCCGTAGGCACTGCTTGAGATCATCATCGCCGTGCTGTCCGGCCCCTGGTTGACAAGGAACGGTATGCCCCAGTGGGCCGCGACGGTGCCTCCCAGGAGTATCTGCCACGATTTGTTGTCCTCTATGCTGTCGTTACGACAGCCTGCAGTGTCGACATAATCCTCGCGTTCATAGAAAAGATATGTTTTCCCCAGATAGTTCAAAATGCGCGGAGTCAGCAGATGCCTGTAGTGCTCATTGGTCATCCATCTGTAGTCAACCTTTCCGACCTGCCGCAAGTTTTTCCGCTTTGAATCATCGCTTTCGTATGTGAACTGAAGCTCCGTTTTTCCTGTCATGTTTTCCAGGACGAATGTATATGTCCCGGGCAGGAATTTCGTCGGCAGTCGGCATTCCACCGCCCCCTCCATCCACCGGTAGATCTGGCATGGGATCTTCTTATTGCTGGAATCGAGGATATGAACTTTGCCTTTTTTAGTTCCCAAGCATGATCCATTGAAGCTGAGATAGGTGTAGGTCTTCGAGCCCTCTTCGATTTCTCGGAAATATACGGTGTCGGCATCAAGGCTTGGCTCGGAAATCGTAAAAAGCGATTCGTACTTCTTAAGACTTTTATCTCCTTTGTCGAAGACTTCTATGTCGTAGTTGGAGTCCTGCTTCTTGGCTGTCGCCGGAATCTGAATGACGATCTGTTCGTCGCACCAGGAAAGAATCTTGCATTTGAATTTTCTGCCGTTTTTCAAGTCGGGCGAGGAAATCAGCGCCTTGCCTTTGATCTCGTTGAAGCCATTCCCAAAAATTGAGACCGTGCCCCCGGCGCTTGCAGATTTCGGCTCGATCCAGAATTCATCGAAGGCGTTGGAAATCAAGGAGACTGATGCTGACAGAAATGCGGCGAGAAACAAGGCAGATCTCTTCATTTTGCACCTCAATTTATTTTGCAAACAGCAAATTTACCACAAAACGGTAGTAGATTCTACGGTTCCAATCGGTCTATTTCAAGTTGCTATAATAATATTTCTGGAATCTTTCCTATCTGAGGCAATGCATCTGTCAGCGCTAAATCGGGGACTGAGAGCTCCTCTGTCTTCAAGTCGTAAGCGCAGTCGTTGTCGTCCCGCGCGAATGCCGTTGAAAGAACTCCCAGATGGCATCTGTCGCCTGGAACTTGTCGTATGCCTTCCCCACCATTGGAGAAGCCTGTCGCGTAGATGCGCCGACGATCCGCCGCAAAGCGCGCAATAATGTCGTCGTTCATCGCGTTGATGAATGCCATGTCGGGAATGTCCTTCTCACCGGCGTGGAAGCGACCGTAAACATCGTTCCACACTTTCACGGGTTACGGTCAGAATTTTCTGATGGGAACGCCGACATCTTGTCGGTTCTCTTCCGGATACCGAGCTGGTGCTCGGTGTTCCCAGGTGAAACCTTTGTGCCTCTGTGGCTTTGTGCGAGGGACAAGTTCTTGTCTTTTAACTTAGCGGCTTGGCGAGCCTGGCGTGAGAAGAAGAAAAGAGTAGAAGAACTCCTCACGCCAAGGCGCTAGCTTCGTTTAGGAAATGGCACTGTGTGCCCCGCAGTCCAGGGATGCCATGAATCCGCAGATTGACGGCATCGCCGTCTTTCGGAGTGCCTCTGTGTAAGCAGAGCTTTTGAATAAGGAATCCAAAAGCGGCGCTCACACGCCGGCACTCCAAGGACGCTTAGCATCAAAAAGCAGATTGCGATTTCCACGCAAGAACCATATTCCCTCCGTCCCATTTCGTCCCGATTTCCATGGTAAGCCAGCTCGCCCCTGATTCTTCAAGAAAGACTGAGCCGTTAGAATAGCGTTAGATTTCTGCTTTTGAGGCTGAACCCCCTTGAATCCGAGTGCTAAATATGATATAATTGGTCTTGGAAACACTTATTAGCAGTTATTATAAGGGATTTGTCAGGAATCTGCAAGAGTTCAAAAAGAGGAGCTTCTTATGAGCAGGTCTAAAGCTAGAGAAGAATGCAAATCTTGGAGTCCTGAAATTTCTAGCCGTGAAACTTGAACAACCCAAATGAAAGGATGATAAGATGCAGAAACGACTAAGAAAGCCGTTCACCCTCATCGAACTGCTGGTGGTCATTGCGATCATTGCGATTCTGGTTGCGATATTATTGCCTGCCTTGAAAAATGCAAAGGATATGGCAAAAGATGCGACATGTAAGTCGAATCTCAAGCAAATCGGATATATGAACATGAACTATATTGATGATTTTGACAGTTTTTTTCCCTCGTGCCAAAGAACGAATGACACTTCTGCGGCTGTTGGAAATATCCCTCCATACACCCAATACGTGTGGTGGCAGTATATTTGTGAAACGAACAATATTAAATATGTAACTAACGACTATACCATGAATACTGTTAATAATAAGTTAGAAGGCTTCAAAGCTGTATTCAATTGTCCAGCGTCCGACTCTTCAAACTACGTTGTTACAAATGCTGGCATTATGCAGACTTTGGCATCCAACGGTGATAACGACAATTACGGGTGGGGAACAAAGACAAAAAATAGGCTTATACGTTATACTCCTAACAGTTGGTGGATGAGGAGGGACGATAAATGGCAAAGATCCCCTTCCAGAAAGCTTGTTCAGGCTAAAAAGGTGGCAGAACTACTTATGTTTTCTGACGGAGATGGAGAGGCTTTTGGATCATTCGCAGGTTATGATCACTTGGCAGCTTTTAGATTCAGGCATCCACCAGCATCCAGAGGCTTGAATTTTGTAATGTTTGATTTGCATATAGAGGATTGGTCCAATGCAAATTTCGTTAAGTTGAAGGACAAAAACAATCCTCCATTGGGCGATCTCAGCTACTGATGGGGATAAAATGAAGAAGATGTCGATAACTAAAGCGAGGCGGTCTATGCAAGAACAAAAAAAACAAGACTTTTGTCCTTCCGGGGCTGGACTCCCCTTTCAGGAGCAAAAACGGAACAGATTCACTCTTATCGAGCTCCTTGTAGTCATAGCGATCATTGCGATACTGGCGGCGATGCTTCTGCCGGCTTTGAAGACGGCTAGAGAAACGGCAAGAACAAGTTTGTGTTCCAACAACCTGAAACAGCTAGGTCACTGCTGGGATTTCTATGCTATGGACTTTAACGAATATACTATCAACTGCGATGACAGGACACCAAATGCTGGGGATGGTATATATTTCAGGGCTTGGTATATCCAGTACTATGACATGAAATACATGGGCGGAACGCCATTGCTGTGGCAGGAGATTTTTACAGCAGAAATAGAAACATCATATTTGATTCATACCGGTGTCCAGTGCTAACAGGCTATATATCTCCGAATAGATTTTTGAACGCGGCGAGCAGATATGGGGACAACTATGCTCCTACCCTGAGATATGCGATGAATCAGTATGTAACATCAAGACGAAATGGGGATGACTCTCAAAACAGGTATTTGAAGAGGAACTCTCAGATGGGATCCTATGGGAACCGCCAGCCAGAAAAAAGGTGGCTCCAATATGAGGGAAGCGGCATAGGCACCCTTATAAATGATTCAAAACGCACTTTGAGTAATTTATTGACCGTCAATTATGAAAATGGCACGTCTTATCTTGGGGGTGTATATTTCATACATAGAGGAGGGAAGAAAATCAATGTACTATACTGTGATGGACATGTCGATATTCAAAACTATTTAGGGGCAGAATTATCCGCTAATTGGCGTTCTCTATAAGTCATAGGATAAGACATAAAATGACAAGCAGAATTTCTCTTTTTCATGAGCAAGGTTTTGTCGATCCTCCCTTTTATGGAGCTGAGGACATTTCGAAACTGCTTCAATCTTCCGGGCTCAGCTTTTCTCTCGTTGATCACAATGGGCTTGAGAACATCTCCAGAAAAACGTGCGACATACTTGTCCTTCCATACATATCCGGGGAATTTTCCCGGACTGCGCTCGAGGCGATGCTTTCCTTCCATTCCGCTGGTGGATCCCTGTTTTTTCTTGGAGATCTGCCGCACAGCGGGAAATGGTATCCTCTGAGGAATATGCTCGCCTACAAATTTCATCTGACAAGATGCTACGACGACATGAATATCAGCTCCGACCGTCCTGAAATAAGGGGGCTCACAGCGAAGGGCAAGGAAATTTTAGGTGAGCTCAAGGATTTTGAATTCATTGAAGGGAAGACCTTTCCCGTTCTGCGGGTCACTGCGTTTCCGCCTGATTTGGCGTATCCTTTGCTGAGAATCAACAGTTCGAGCCATGCGCAAAACTCGAGCGCGGTCGTGGCAGTCGAGCGCAAATGCCCAAAATTCCTTGGTGCTAAATTCGCAATGATGGGATTCATTGGAGGAGAGCCCAGAGAAAATGCCGATGGTGCATACCAGAAGGAATGGAAATACGACCCGGGGCTTCTGACACGCGACTGGGGCGGAATCAATGACATGGTCTTGAAGCTTATAGACTGGCTCAAGCCGTCTGAAACTGCCGCCACGCTTTCATTTGATCCTGTTATTAGGGAGGGAAGCAAGGAAAGCAAGTCTCTCCTGCTTAAAAATCTTGCGGATTTCCCGCAGAATTTCAGCAGAATTTGCGTCAAATCCGATTCTGGAAAGCTTTGTGAATTCAAAGGCTTGAAAATTGCTCCGCAAGAGACAAAAATTCTTCCTCTTCGTGGACTTCCGCCCTCTAAGGCTGGAATAGTGGATTACAAGGTTACAGCGCTTCCCGAATCGCAGCCAAATGCGAATCTCGCAGAAATTGAGCTTGACTGTCAAAAACAGAGGATTTATCCGAAAAGAAGCTCCACATATCCCGGCTTCGGCTTTTCCACATATTGGGCGTTCAAGAACGCTGAGATCTCGGACGAATTCAAATATTTCTGCTCCGAAATGAAACGCCGCGGGGCGCAATACATCAGGACAAACATTCCATGGGAGGACATCGAACCGTCGCCCAAAAATTATGACTGGCGAGTCTGCGATGAACTGCTGAACTTTGCCGAAGAAGAGGAGCTTCTCCTTAAATTCTGGCTTTTCCCGACAACGAGAGGCTCCGGGCTTGCAGATGGTGGAGTTCCGTGGTGGTCCCTCAAGGAGCCCGCGATAGACAGATACGGGAACAAGGGCTTTTTTCCAAGCATCTGGAGTCCATTCTACAGGGAGCACTATTTTGGAATGGTCGAGGAGCTCACAAGGCGCTATTCGCAGGCGAAGGCGCTCTCTTCATTCATCATAGATTTCGGAAACTCTGATTTTCCATATGGCTACTACTATTACGGCGGCGACAATACGATATTCGACTATTCAGAATTCGAGCACAGTGCATTTGCGAACTACCTGAAAAATGAACTGAATCTGTGCTTGGAAGATTTGTCCAAGCTATTTTCGAGGCAAATCTCCTCCTTCGAGGAAGTGAAGGTCCCATTCTCCGAAGAAAAGCAGGCGTTCAGCGTCTATCTTGATTTCAGAACCTGGTCAATCAGAGAGGGCATCAGGCATATACAGGGGATTGTCCGGCGCAATTCTCCGTCAAAACTTCCTCCGGATCTTCCTGGACACGGTCTCGGCTCGATCTCCGATCTCAGCACATATTTCTACGAGGCGAAGGCGCGGCACTGGAACGAGGAGAAAATTTTTGATGAAAAGCTTGTCGTAGCTCACAACTGCGGCAAGGAATGGGGCGGAGAAGCTTGGCAGGTTGGAGGGGACTTCCGCCAATACGACGATGCACTCTTTCAGTCTGTCCGCTTGAATGCAAATTATTTTTCGATCCCTGGTGCGGATCTTGGACTTCATGGCGAGGACATCGCGAGAATCGGATATGTCCGCCGCACTCTCATGGGGGCACTAAGAGACGAAGCGGAGCTGGCGGTTTTTGACAAAATCGCCTGGAATGACTTCAATTCCTATGCGAACATCGCAACAAGGCTCGATTTTCCGACCGATCTGCTCTATTCCAAGAGCAGATTTGACTTTTCATGCTACAAGCTTCTTGTTCTTCCTCCTGACGACAATTCAGGTGGAACTGTGACCGGAGGCGGAGCAGGACAACTCCTTCCCCATGACGAAGCCTGGTATTGGCTTCTCCGGCTTTCTGTCGAGAAAGGTCTGCGCATCCTTGTCTTCCCGAAAACCTGCGAAATTCGCAAATCCGGCATCCAGAGAACCTTCCTTAGACAGGTCTTTGGCATTCAGGATATTGAATATTCTGAAGCATCTTCAGCCAGCATAGAATATCCGGGTTCATTCGGCGGCGGAAGCGTGTCGGGAAGATCGCATGGAGTCATCTCCGACGGTAAAGTGCTTCTTCATGATGAAAAGGGCCGTCCTGTTCTTGTTGAGAAACGTTTTGGAAAGGGCGCGCTATTGCTGGCGGGCTTTGACAATTCCCCCGGCTCGATTGACAAAGCATACAACTACGAGGAAAATCCTTTCCTTGGTGATCATTTCCTGCCGAGAATCTCTGCGCATTTAGGCATAGTTCCCAAAAAACTGCGGACAAACGGACTATTTGCATACAAGGAAATCGTACGAAAGGGTTCGGAAGAATATCTGCTACTTTTCAGTCATTGCAAAAGACCGGTGGATGCGTCAATTGAAATAAAGCTTTTGTCCTCTAAAAACTGCGCGGTAGATCTTTCGAGCGGTCAGAAATTCGAATTGAAAAAACTCGGTGGAAACTGGAGAGGGATGCAAATCGTCCTTAATAGCAGAGAGGGAAGATATCTATCCTTTGAGTGAGGATAAGGCATATTAGAGATTCTCTCACAAAGGCGCAAAGGCACAAAGGAAGAGTGAAACTTGCTTGTCCTGGAAGAACAATTATTGGACAATTCAGACAGGCGGACAACTATTTTCTCTACTTCGTGTGCTTTGTGTCTTCGTGTGAGATAAGGTTCAACTTTTGGGAAATGCATCCATGGAGGGATAAACGATGAGAAATATGTTTTTTACAATTTTATCTTTGATGATGCTATCAGCAACCGTTTCAGCGCAGGTTGCGGTAACTAAATCCCTGCCCGGGAAAGCTGAGAAGTCTGAAAAAAAGGCTTCTCCGCCAATCAAGGCTGATGAGCCAGAAAAAGATGCGAATACAAAGCATCTCTGGCGTTTTGACGAGGGGGCAATTGACGAGATTTCTAAACTGGAAGCGGTTCTCACTGGGGAAGCAAAGCTTGCTGTTCCGGATCGGCCTTGTCCCGATTCTTCGAAAGCCGGAAAAGCGGTTCAAGTTTCTGGTGCTGGAGATGGCATCGAAATCAGTTTTGGAAGAAGTCTTATAAAATCGTCCGAACTGAACTCATTCAGGGCAGAGGCAAAAATTATGTACTCTGCAGAAATCCCGAAAGGAACCCTAAATTCAGACATTTTTCTTTTGGGCTCCGGCTGGAACAACATTTTGGGAATATTCAAAGACAAATGGAAGGGATACCTCATAAGGGGAGATCAGAACGATGAAATTGACAGGCAGGAGCTTCTAAAAATACTTGTTCCTTCCCAAAAATGGACGACGATTGCAATCGGATTCGACAAACGCAGTTCAAAAGCATATGTTGAATACGACGGGAAAAAGATTGAATTTGAACTTCAGATCGGGTCTTCAGGCAATGATTCTGACCTCTTCCTGGGCGGATTCACCGGATGGATTGACGAACTGAAAATAAGCATGGATTGAGGAGGCGTGATGAAGTATGGCTCTTTCGCCGAAAGAGCCT